>JBFJVR010000175.1:0-5959 GCA_041624095.1 Oleiphilaceae bacterium | reverse complement strand
GGTCATTAGGTTTTAAGTAAGTGACGCCTGAAGACTTATTCATCCCGTGCTCCGAGCAGGTAATTTAGGCTCTAACCGGCATGCAGATTTTAAAGTTTGGATCGTTAAAATGCGCAATTAGAGCAATGTATACATATGTATACCAATCGGAATATTATAAAGCAACAAAAGTAAAATAAAATAACAAAATATTACAAATGGGCTCGAGTTCGCTTTTGTGTTGCCTACTAGTCTTTGGGTAGCCGCTTGGTGAGAGGCGGTGACACTCTCGCAGTCTTAACAATATTGTCTTTTATTTGGCGGATTTCGATGCGGTGGTTAAATAGCGTGAGGCACACGGGATTTTCTGGAATGGTTTCCATCGCCTCGGTGATTAGTCCGCTTAGTGTTTTGGGGCCATTGATCGGAAGCTTCCAGTCCAGGGCTTTATTTATCGCGCGCACGGAGGTAGTGCCATCAATGAGGTAATAGCCGTCACTCTGAGGGCTGATATCAGTGGTGCTCGATGAAGAGTAGTCGGTGGTGAATTCACCTACAATTTCTTCCAGTATATCTTCCATTGTCGCAATGCCCAGTACTTCGCCGTACTCGTCGACAACAATGCCGATGCGCCGCTTTTCTTTTTGGAAGTGCATAAGCTGGGTGTTTAGTGGTGTGCTTTCGGGGATGAAGTAGGGGTCGCGGCAGGCCTGAAGTAAGTGTGCTTTGTTGGGTTCTTCGTTCGCCATTACGCGGGTCATGTTTCGCAGGTGCAAAATGCCGATAATATTGTTGATGTCGCCTCGGTAAACCGGAAGGCGCGTGTGTTGTGATGACTTTGTTTGCTGCAGTATGTTGTCGAGGTTGTCCTCAATGTCGATGCCGATAACCTCGTTTCGGGGGATCATAATGTCATTAACGGTGACTTTTTCCAGGTCTAATATGCTGAGCAGCATTTCTTGGTGGTTGCGCGGAATCATCAGGCTGGATTCATTTACCAGGGTGCGCAGCTCCTCTCTGCTTATGTTATTTGCGTTGTCGCCATCAGTGTTAACGCCAAGTGCTTTGAGCAGGGCGGTGGTCACCAGATTGACAGCCCAGACTGCAGGGTAAAGCAGCTTGAGCAGTGGCTGTAGAACGTAAGCCGCAGGGAAGGCGATTTTTTCAGGGTGGTATGCTGCAATGGTTTTGGGCGTAATCTCGGCAAAAATCAGGATGACGAGCGTCAGTACCGCGGTTGCGATAGCGATGCCCGCATCGCCCCATAGGCGTATTGCGATCAGTGTAGCGATAGATGATGCAAGTATGTTGACGAAGTTGTTACCAATCAGAATGATGCTGATTAACTGGTCGGTTTTATCGAGCAACTCGCTCGCCTTGATGGCCCCTTTGTGCCCGCTGCGTTTCAAGTGCTTAAGTCGATAGCGATTGAGCGAAAGCATTCCCGTTTCGGAGCTGGAGAAAAAACCTGAGAGGATGATTAACAGCAGCAGAATGCTGAGCAAGACGGTAGTAGACGTTTCGTTCAAGGTGGTTTAATCCAAAAAAGATAGTGGCGGAGTAATGCTTGGCCGGGAGTTTAAACGAGCCATTCTAAAACGAATTTGCTGCCAAAAAAACCGAGCATTAACAAAGTGACTCCCCAAAGTGTAAGGTTGCTCGCTGTTGCCCCTCTCCAGCCATATATTTTTCTCCCTGCGAGCAGTATGGAGAACAAGCCTAGCCCAAGTATGGAGAAAAAAGTTTTGTGGGCTAAATGCTGGGCGAAAATGTCATCTACAAAAATGAAGCCCATGATAATTGCAGCGCCGAGCAGCGAGGTGGCGGTCCAGATCATCTCAAAGAGCAGGTTTTCCATGGTCAGAAGAGGTGGCAGGTTTCGCATTAGAATGGTCGGGTTCTTCTTCTTTAGGTTGTTGTTCTGCAGTTTGATCAATACGGCTTGAATCGCGGCAATGCAAAAAATGCTGTAAGAGAGTATCGATAAGCCGATATGGATCAACATGCCGCCGGTTTCGGGTTGGAACTCGTGCTGGTTTTGTTCAAACAACAAGAGTGCAGCGATGCTGCTAATAGCCACAGGGTAGGCCGCGAGGAATGCTGTTTGCAGTGGCTTTTTGGTTGAAAGTATCAATAAGCAGATGACCACCAGACACGTGATCAGCGAGGCAGAGTTAAAAAAACTCAGGTTGAGTTGCTGGTGCTCTAGAATAAGGCTCATCGTTACACTGAGCTGGGCTGCGGCGGCAGCGACGCCCAGCATCAAAGAAGCGAAGGGGCGCGACTTGAGGCGCCTGATATAAATCAGGAACTGGTAAAGGGTTCCGAAAGAATAGAGTCCGGCGGACAAGAGGCTCAGAGCTAAAATGTTCATCTTTTGGGCTTGTTAGTTCGGCTGCTTATTCTATTAATGGGCAATGAGTGGTTATAATGCGCGGTTTGCAACTACTTGGCAATAAAGAGATGAAACATGTTTGAGAATCTGACCGAACGTTTGTCCGACAGCTTAAGAAAGGTAACGGGGCAAGCGAAGCTTAGCGAAGACAATATAAAGGATACGCTGCGTGAAGTCCGGATGGCGCTTCTTGAGGCGGATGTGGCGCTTTCTGTGGTAAAGGACTTTGTCGAGCAGGTTAAGTTGCGGGCAGTTGGCCAAGAGGTCATGCGCAGTCTTTCTCCGGGGCAGGAATTCATCAAGGTGGTGAATTCCGAATTGGTCAAAGTAATGGGGGAGCAGTCTCAGGGCTTAAGCCTAAATGCGCAGCCGCCTGCAGTGATTTTGATGGCAGGCCTGCAAGGGGCGGGTAAGACGACTTCTGTTGCTAAGTTGGCTCGCTATCTGGCCGAACGTGAGAAGAAGAAGGTGATGGTCGTGAGTGCCGATGTCTATCGGCCGGCAGCGATCAAGCAGCTGGAAACGCTGGCGGGTGAAGTGGGTGCGCAGTTCTTTCCGAGCAGTGTCGAGCAGAAACCGATTGATATCGCAAACGCAGCTATTGATGAGGCCAAGCGTAAGTTTGCCGACGTGTTGATTGTCGATACCGCGGGCCGTCTGGCGATTGACGAAGCGATGATGTCGGAGATTAAAGCACTTCATCAGAGTATCTCGCCGGTAGAAACCTTGTTTGTGGTCGATGCAATGACGGGGCAGGATGCCGCCAATACTGCCAAGGCCTTCAATGACGCCTTGCCGCTTACCGGGGTTGTTTTGACCAAAACGGATGGTGATGCGCGTGGTGGTGCTGCGCTTTCTGTGCGTGCGATAACCGGAAAGCCCATTAAATTTATGGGGGTGGGGGAGAAGGTTGATGCGCTTGAGCCGTTTTACCCGGATCGTGTCGCCTCCCGAATTTTAGGTATGGGTGATGTGCTTAGCTTGATTGAAGAAGCTGAGCGCAAGCTGGACAAGCAAAAAGCTGAAAAGCTGACCAAGAAAATCAAGAAAGGCAAAAGCTTCGATCTGGAAGATTTTCGTGATCAGTTGCAACAGATGAAGAACATGGGCGGGGTTGCCGGTCTGTTGGATAAGTTGCCCGGTATGGGGCAAATGGCCCAAGCGGCTCAGCAGCAGGTTAATGATAAGTCTATGGGGCAGATGGAAGCGATTATCTCTTCTATGACGCCGAAAGAGCGTCGGTACCCCGATGTAATTAACAATGCACGTAAACGCCGAATTGCCACTGGGTCGGGTACTCAGATTCAGGATGTGAACCGCTTGCTGAAGCAGCATAAGCAAATGCAGAAAATGATGAAGAAGTTCACCAAAAAAGGCGGCATGATGAATATGATGCGTGGCATGAAGGGTATGATGCCTCCTGGAGGAGGAGGGCCTTTTGGGCGCATGTGATTTGCTGAAAAGTGAGTTCGAGCCCAAGCCCAGACGAAATTTATCGGCTTAATCAAAAATAGTGTTTTCAATCTCGCCCAATTGCTCTAGAATATGCGCCCTTTCGAGCGCCATCGTTTTCTATATAGCTAGCGGTATGCGCGGGTGTTTAAACTGAATCAGGATTTATAAACGAACATGGTTACTATCCGTTTGTCTCGTGGTGGCTCTAAGAAGCGCCCATTTTACCATTTAACTGTTACTGACAGCCGTTCTGCCCGTGATGGCCGTTATATTGAGCGCGTTGGTTTCTTTAATCCTATTGCTCGTGGCCAAGAAGAGCGACTGAGAGTGGATACAGATCGTGTTCAATTTTGGTTGGACAAAGGCGCGCAAACTTCAGATCGCGTAAAAAGTCTTTTGAAAGACGCTGCTAAAGCGGCTTGATCACGAGTCTTGGTCTGATCGGCCAGAGAAGGTAGCAAGTGCCCATGACTGAAAAAACTGCAATTATGGGCAAAGTAACATCGGTTTACGGTGTGAAGGGGTGGTTAAAGGTGTTTTCCTTTACCCAGCCGAAAGAAAATATATGCGCTTATCCGCAATGGCTTCTGGAACGAGATGGTAAGAAGCAGAGCGTGAAAGTGTTGCAGTGCAAGCCTCATGGAAATGGCTTGGTTGCTCAGTTTGAAGGGTGCAATGACAGGGAAGTAGCGAAACGTTATTGCGACCACTTGATATCAGTGGATTCGAGTTTGCTCCCGGATCTTGAGCAGGGCGAATACTACTGGCATCAGCTAGAAGGTTTGCAGGTTAAACTTGCTGGTGGGCAGCTGCTTGGTAAGGTAAGCCACCTTATTGAAACCGGTTCTAACGATGTGTTGGTTGTTAGAAAGTGTAAGGGCAGTATAGATGGTAAGGAGCGTCTGATTCCTTATTTGCCCGAGCAGGTGGTCCAAGAGGTCAATCTGGAAGCGGGTGTGATACAGGTCGACTGGGATCCGGAGTTTTAAGCCGGTATGCACTTTAGTGTGGTTACTTTGTTTCCCGAGATGTTTTCGTCGCTAACAGAGTTTGGGGTGCTGGGGAAGGCAATTGACAATCAGTTGATTTCAATTGACTACTGGAATCCGCGAGAGTACACCAAAGATCGTCACCGAACGGTAGACGATCGCCCCTACGGCGGGGGCCCTGGTATGCTGATGAAAGTGCAGCCCCTTAGGGATGCCATCCAAGCGGCAAAAAAAGCAGCTGTTGGTAGCGCAAGGGTTATATATTTGTCACCTCAGGGTGTGAAGCTGGACCACAGTAAAGCGCTAGAGCTGGCAAAGGTAGAGAATTTGGTTTTTATCGCTGGTCGGTACGAAGGTATCGATGAGCGGCTGATCGAAGCAGATGTCGATGAAGAGCTTTCGATTGGCGATTTCGTGTTAAGTGGCGGTGAGCTTGCTGCCATGGTTGTGATTGACGCGGTATCTCGGTTGGTACCTGGCGTGTTGGGGCACGTTGATTCGGCGCAGGAAGACTCCTTTGTGGATGGCCTGCTCGATTGCCCTCACTATACAAGGCCAGAAGATATAGACGGGAAAAAAGTACCCGCTGTGTTGTTATCAGGCAACCATGATGCGATAAAAAAGTGGCGCGAAAAGCAAGCCTTGGGTCGAACCTGGCAGCGGCGGCCGGATTTATTAGCTGCGAAGGTTTTAAGTCCTGAGCAGAAGAATTTGTTAGACGAGTTTATTAAAGACGTAGATCGGTAAGTAAGGTTGAGAAATCTGGCTTGCTAAATTTTGGGAGTGTGAAATGAGCAGCAAAAACAACATCATCAGCGCGTTAGAAGCTGAGCAAATGACAACAGAGGTGCCAGAATTTGGCCCGGGTGACACAGTTGTCGTTCAAGTTAAAGTTAAGGAAGGAAACCGCGAGCGTTTGCAGGCCTATGAAGGTGTTGTGATCGCTAAGCGTAACCGTGGCCTTAACTCTTCATTCACTGTACGTAAAATTTCTTACGGTGTGGGTGTTGAGCGGACGTTCCAGACTTTCAGTAAATTGATCGATAGCATCACGGTTAAGCGTCGTGGTGACGTGCGTCAGGCTAAACTATACTACTTGAGAGAGTTGAGTGGTAAAGCGGCCCGTATCAAAGAAAAATTG
>JBFJVR010000174.1:0-5966 GCA_041624095.1 Oleiphilaceae bacterium | reverse complement strand
CTCGGGCCAACAGGTCTGAATTGGCAGTTTGTATAGGTCTACCTGGTCTTTTTCAATAAGGCATTGTTGGCAAGGCGCGGATCGAACTTCCTTAGGCCCCATATTCATAACCTGTTTGAAAATAGGCAGCTTTTGCCACGCATCTTTCAAACCCTTCGGCGGATCAGGCTCTTTTAAAAAAGCCAATAGCTGGCCAATCTCGCGTAAGGCAGAAACATCGTTCTGCCCCATACCCATCGCAACACGTTTCGGTGTGCCAAATAAGTTACCTAACACGGGCGTGTCGTAGCCCTTGGGGTTTTCAAATAACAGTGCTGGACCACCTGCCCGTAAAGTCCGGTCGCAGATTTCGGTCATCTCCAGATAGGGATCGACCTCAGCGGCTATCCTCTTCAGCTCTCCCTGAGCCTCAAGTTGACCCATAAAATCGCGTAGATCTTTGTATTTCATGACACCCTTTACCCTAACGCACCGTCCTGACTATGGAGCATCTTCAGACTTTATCAAATTCTGCAAAACAAAAAGCCGGCTCTGTAGACCGGCTTTACTCACGCTCCGGGCTTAAGCCTTAGCGTTTCTTCATCGATAAGAAAAACTCATCGTTGGTTTTAGTATCTTTAAGTTTATCGAGCAGAAACTCGATAGAGGCAATGTCGTCATCCATATTGTGCAGCAATTTACGTAATATCCATACACGCTGCAAAGCTTCTTCACTCATCAACAAATCTTCACGGCGTGTGCCGGAACGACGAATATTAATGGCCGGATACGTTCGTTTCTCGGCAATACGACGGTCCAAGTGAACTTCCATATTACCCGTACCTTTAAACTCTTCGTATATAACCTCGTCCATCTTGGAACCGGTATCAACCAAGGCCGTTGCAATAATCGTCAAGCTTCCGCCTTCTTCGATATTACGCGCGGCACCAAAGAAACGCTTCGGACGCTCAAGGGCGTGCGCATCTACACCACCAGTCAAAACCTTACCCGATGAAGGAATAATCGTGTTATAGGCACGAGCCAAACGCGTAATCGAATCCAGTATAATCACCACATCCTGCTTGTGCTCTACCAGACGCTTCGACTTCTCGATAACCATTTCGGCTACCTGTACGTGCCGAGCTGGCGGCTCATCAAAGGTACTGGCA
The DNA here is from genome assembly GCA_041624095.1 of Oleiphilaceae bacterium. Classification (GTDB taxonomy): domain Bacteria; phylum Pseudomonadota; class Gammaproteobacteria; order Pseudomonadales; family Oleiphilaceae; genus PZPK01. The sequence goes on along the minus strand of JBFJVR010000174.1, from coordinate 4,818 downwards.
ATCACCTCGCCTCTGACCGAGCGCTGCATTTCAGTCACTTCCTCTGGCCGCTCATCAATGAGCAGCACCATTAAATGGCATTCCGGGTTATTCCGTGTAATAGACTGTGCAATATTCTGCATCATCAGGGTTTTACCAGCTTTCGGTGGCGACACCACCAAACCCCGTTGCCCTTTACCAATCGGAGCGACAAGATCAAGAATACGCGCCGACAAGTCTTCTGTACTTCCGTTACCCGCTTCCAGCTCCAGTCGCTCATCAGGGAACAAAGGCGTCAGGTTTTCAAATAGAATTTTGTTCTTCGAGCTTTCGGGCTTATCAAAGTTTATCTGGTTAACTTTTAACAGGGCAAAGTAGCGCTCGCCATCTTTGGGCGGACGAATCTTGCCAGAGATGGTGTCACCGGTACGCAAGTTAAAACGGCGGATCTGGCTGGGCGATACATAGATATCGTCGGGGCCAGCCAGATAGGAGCCTTCAGCTGAACGCAGAAACCCGAATCCGTCCTGGAGGATCTCAAGTACCCCGTCACCATAGATATCCTCGCCACTTTTGGCATGTCGCTTGAGAATCGTGAAGATAACGTCTTGTTTGCGTGACCGAGCCAGATTGTCGAGCCCCATTTCGGCAGCAATTTCAAGTAGTTCAGATACGGCTTTTTTCTTAAGTTCTGTAAGATTCATAAGTCAATATTTTTTATATATGGTGCGGGAAAGTTCTGTTTGAAGAATAGTTTGAATTAGCGCTGGATAAAGAAATGGCGGGAACACCACGTCTCGTATTAGATAATGCACATAAGATAGACCAGATTATATCCATTATCCAGTAGTTTTCTATTATTTATTTTCACATCGCTAAAATAATCTAGCATCACGGTGCTAATGTCTCTCGGCTTGATCCTCCTCAATGTATTATTGCCACCACTTTGGTTATGATCACCTTACTTGACGATAGCCCATTTAATAGAAGTAAAGCCAATGACGCCTAGCCACTCCTGTGATGCTACGAACCCAGAAACCAGCACCCTGCATTCGCTAAACGCGGTCACAAAGCACCTGCTAGAGCAAGCACGCCCCGTGCAGGAAACGAAACAATGCGCCCTGCAAGATGCACTGGGATGCGTTCTCGCTAAAGACCTAATCGCACCGGTTAACGTGCCACCCAGCGATAACAGCGCTGTCGACGGCTATGCCCTGTGCGCCAAAGCCTTAAACGACGGCAAGCAGCAAGCGACACCGGCACTGGAGGTATCGCAACGGATCCCCGCGGGCCATGCCCCACATGCACTGAGCGCAAACACCGCGGCACGTATTTTCACCGGCGCCACCGTACCTGCAGGTGCTGATTGTGTAGTGATGCAAGAACACTGCGAAGTTGATGCGACAGGCCGCGTAACAATTCAGCAAGCACTTCAAGAAGGCCAAAACATACGCCGGCGCGGGCAGGACATACAAGCTGGCGCAACTGTATTGCACGCAGGCCAGTATCTCGCACCTCACCATATTGGCTTGATTGCTTCGCTCGGCATTGCCGAAGTCACGGTGTATCGAAAGCTAAAAGTCGCCTACTTTTCGACCGGCGACGAACTAGTCGAGCCGGGTGAGACTTTGGCAGAAGGGCAGATATTCAATTCCAACCGCTACATGCTAAACGGTCTGATTACCATGCTCGGTTTTGAGCCTATCGACCTAGGCGTGATACCGGATACACTTGAAGGCAGCAAAACGGCCTTGCAGCAAGCCTGCCTTGGCGCCGATGCTGTTGTAACTAGCGGTGGAGCTTCGGTAGGTGAAGAAGACCATATTAAGCACGCCATAGATGCGCTGGGTACGACCCAACTGTGGCGTGTTGCCATCAAACCCGGCAAACCCTTTATGTATGGTGAAATTCAACAAACCCCGATACTGGGGCTTCCCGGTAACCCCGCCGCTGTTTTGGTTACCTTCAGCATTTTGGCTCGGCCGTTTTTACTCGCGATGCAGAATCACCATGCTCTCCCCGTCGCGAGCTTTCCCCTGCCCGCTGCCTTTGATATTAAGCGTTCAGGTGTACGCCAGGAGTATCTTCGGGTTAAGCGCAATGAAGCCGGGCAGCTTGTTAGGCATCCGAACCAAAGCTCCGGGATGCTTAGCTCTGCTGCATGGGCTGACGGCTTTGCAGTGATTCCTGAAAACAGCGCGGTAAAAATAGGTGACCCAGTTGAATTTATTCCGTTTTCATCACTCTTATACCCAACGCAGTAATCTAGCAGGTAACAAATGAACATACTCTATTTCGCCAGTTTACGTGAGCGCCTCGGGCTTGACCAAGAGCACTGGCCAGCGCCTCACCCTGGCACCTTACGAGAGCTTCTCGCAGCATTAAGAGAACGAGGTGAACCTTGGCAAAGTCTGCTCAACGACGACACCGTGCTCATGGCGGTTAACCAGGAAATTGCCTCTCCAGACACCGCGATCGATCCTGAAGACGAGGTAGCGTTCTTCCCCCCCGTGACCGGAGGTTAGGCGTGATCCGCATACAAACCGAAGACTTCTCGCTCGATGCGGAATATCAGGCATTACGTAATAATCAAACCAGCAAAACAGGCGCGATATGCACCTTTACCGGACTGGTGCGGGACTTCGGCGATGCCGAAAGCGTAGAAGGTATTTGTTTGGAGCACTACCCCGGCATGACCGAAAAGTGCTTGCAGCATATTATTGATCGAGCGAAAAATCGCTGGCAGCTAAACGCAGTCAGCGTAATTCATCGCGTTGGCGAGCTAGCGCTTGGTGAGCAAATCGTATTTGTAGGGGTGTCTTCTGCACACAGGAAAGACGCTTTCGAAGCCTGTGAATTTATTATGGATTACCTCAAAAGCGAAGCCACAATCTGGAAAAAAGAAAAACTGAAAGACAAGACCTTTTGGGTCAAGGCAAAACAAAGCGACCAGCAAAGCCTCACTAAATGGGGTCAAGGAAAAGGCACTAACGGTGAGTGAAGCCCGAGGCGCGCACCAAAAATTAAGCTTTTCACGACTTCCGATAAGCCAGCATCTTCTGGCAAAAAAATTCTATCGCACGGCAAAGTACCCGCATAAGACCAATCGCTGTGAGCATATTTACGTGGTAAAGGGAGAGGTCGCACAGACAAAGGAGATTCTGGCCTGTGTGCGCATCGAAGCCCAGCCAGATTATAATTTTCTACGCAGCATGGTTGTGCACCCCAATCACCGACGCCAAGGTATCGGCTACTTCCTCTTAGCCCAGCTAGTGCCATACATAAAAAATAACGATACGTGGTGCTTCCCGTTTATGGGCTTGGAGCAACTCTACCGGCACGCTGATTTTCAACTGGTAAATTCACACTCTTGCCCAGCTACTATTGCTGAACGCTTCCAAAATTATCGTTCCCGGGGGCGTAATATCTGCATCATGCGGCGTCGCGCTGACTCAGAATAAAAGAATACGTAAAACAGCCATGTTGATGCTGGAGAGATCCGGAAATTCGTGCCATTCTATAAGCATGCAAACTAGTTTGGTGCATCTGTTGTGCTGTCGTACACCTCGCGCCAATACCCGCAAACAAAAAGGAGAGCTGCGTTCATGCAATCAGTAAAAGTGAGTGACTATATGAGTTCGAATGTCATGACATTCAAACCCGAAGACAACATTATTGATGCGCTAAGAAAACTCCTCAAAGCAGGTCGATCTGGCGCGCCAGTGGTCGATAACGAAGGTCGACTGGTTGGGGTACTTTCAGAGTTTGACTGTCTCAAAGAAGCCTTGAATGGCGGTTACTACCAAGAGGCCTCGGATCGGGTTGCGGCTCATATGACAAACGACCCGGATGCCGTACAGGCCTCCGACAATATTATCAAAGCCGGTGAGTTGTTTATGAAAGGACGACGGCGTCTACCGGTACTGGATGGCGAGAAGCTGGTCGGTATCATCACCCGTCACGATTTCGCTCGAGCACTGATCCATACCATCGACAACCCCCATCACGGCAACAATTAATCGCCGTACCGCTTGCTTTAGGTTCACATTGCAAAGCAAGAACGAACCTAAAGCAGGGCGCAACCTAGGATGTTTTGGCGCTATGCTCGGTGCTTTCTTCCGCCGGTTGTATCAAGCTGATCAGCTCCCAGCCTTCCTGAGGGGATGCACCCAACTTTCCACCTACGGGCATTACTTCCCCTCCGGGGCTTACTGCAAACAGCGGAGTCAAACGGCTACCGTGCTGTTGCAGGTACTTTTCGTAGTTAAATTCAGTAGACAGCTGCGTTACTTTAACCGTCGCTCCCTTGCTGACCAAACTCGCGAGCCTTGCAAAGGTAGCGGTTTCGACAAAACCTGCTCGGGTATTCACATATTTCTCGGCAGACTGGTGACTCGCGCGCACATCCTGATCGCCCTCGGGAAGACTAAACACGTGCCCCTTATCCATTAAGTCGAGGTAGTGATAAGTCGAGAGCGTATTCAGTTGTTTATACGGAGAAATCGCTAGCATGTGACCAATACCGGCCATATTCAAGTTGTTCTCTGCATGCTCCGACACGGGGTTGCCATAGTAAACATTGAGGTTTTCCATTCGCGCGGCTTTAACGTTCTCCCAACTGGTATCGGTTAGCACCACCGGTATGCCCTTAGACACTAGCGCCTTAGCCAGTTGACGCGCTACCGCATTCGCGCCAATAAACAAGAATCCATGACTATCTGGCTCTTTTACTTTGAGCAACTTGGCCAAGGGCGCAGAGCTGATACTTTGAATAATAACGGTCACCACGATGACCAAAAACACCATCGGCACCAAGGCCCCCGCATCAGAATATCCATT
>JBFJVR010000173.1:0-5974 GCA_041624095.1 Oleiphilaceae bacterium | reverse complement strand
GATGAGCCAGAGGTGGAACGTCACGAGCCGGTTTTGGAGGCACCGATCAAAGTCAAGGCTGTTGCCCGGTCCAAGGCAAAAGAGCCCGTCACTCCGGTAAGCGAAGAGACCAAAGGCGGCATCAAGATCTCGCCCTTTGTTAAGAAGAGCAAGCAAAGCGCGCGTTTGGAAGATGAAAAACAGGGGCATCTGTTTATTTCTGCCCAAGGGCCATTGCCGTCGATTTCGTTGCTTGACCCGCCGGAGACCTGCAAGAAGGATGGTTTTTCTAAGGAGATGCTTGAACACATGTCGCGCTTGCTTGAAGAGAAGTTGGCCGATTTTGGTGTTTCCGCAGAGGTAGTAGAGGTCAACCCCGGGCCGGTAATAACGCGCTTCGAAATACAACCCGCACCTGGCGTGAAAGTCAGTAAGATCAGTAACTTGGCTAAAGATCTGGCACGTTCTCTGGCGGTACTAAGCGTACGTGTTGTCGAAGTGATTCCCGGCAAGTCTGTTGTGGGTATTGAAATCCCCAATGAGCATCGAGAGATTGTTCGCTTTAGTGAAGTCATGCGCTCCAAAGATTACGACGATGCAGAGTCGCCAGTCACTTTGGGTTTAGGAAATGACATTGCCGGTGACCCCGTCGTAGTGAATCTGGCGAAAATGCCTCACTTGCTGGTGGCGGGTACCACAGGTTCGGGTAAGTCGGTGGGGGTAAACAGCATGATTCTGAGCATGCTGTTCAAGGCGACTCCGGAAGAAGTACGTTTTATTATGGTTGACCCTAAAATGCTTGAGCTTTCGATCTACGATGGCATCCCGCATTTGCTCACCCCCGTGGTGACAGACATGAAAGAAGCCGCCAACGCGCTGCGTTGGTGTGTTGCCGAAATGGAGCGTCGTTACAAGTTGATGGCATCAATGGGGGTGCGAAATTTAGCCGGCTTTAACCGTAAGGTAAAAGAAGCGGCGGAACGTGGTGAACCCTTAAAAGACCCATTATGGCAACCGGCAGAACATTTGCTGAACGAAGAGCAGGATTGCCCCGATCTCGAAACCCTGCCGTTTATCGTGGTGGTGATTGATGAGTTTGCCGACATGATGATGATTGTCGGTAAAAAGGTCGAAGAACTTATTGCCCGCATCGCGCAAAAAGCGCGGGCGGCGGGCATACATCTGATATTGGCGACCCAGCGCCCGTCGGTCGATGTTATCACTGGTTTAATCAAAGCAAACGTGCCGACACGTATTTCGTTTCAGGTGTCGTCGAAAATTGATTCGCGAACGGTGCTGGACCAAGGCGGCGCAGAACAGCTATTAGGGCATGGTGATATGCTTTATATGCCACCTGGTACGAGTGTTCCGATTCGTGTTCATGGCGCATTTGTAGATGACCACGAAGTGCACAAGGTGGTAGACGACTGGAAGCAACGTGGCGAACCTAACTACCTCGAAGAGGTACTGACAGGCGGGGAGAGTAGTGACCCGATCGCTGCTGCTCTTGGCGAGGGTGGCGGGGATAACGAGCAAGACGCACTCTACGATGAAGCCGTTGCCTTTGTTACAGAAAGCCGCAGAGTATCGATTTCATCGGTACAGCGAAAGTTAAAGATCGGTTACAACCGTGCAGCAAATCTGGTTGAAGCAATGGAGCAGGCTGGCGTAGTAAGTTCCGCCGGGCATAATGGCTCTCGGGAAGTGCTTGCGCCACCGCCCCCCAAAGATTGATTTTACTTAGTTGTGCGTTTCGGTTTCCGTCTCTGCGATCATAGCCGAAGCGCAGCTATAGTTAATCCTATCTTCCACTCTACGTGTTGCCCCTCTGTGGTATCGATTGCATAACAAAATGGCAACGTTCACTTTGGGCTGGCTTATAGTATGTTATCTTCCATGACCCGTTTACATGGCTAGCCCTTTATATAGACTATCGAACAAGGGGCAGCCTTGCTTTTTTTCGAATATTCAGGACCAACAATGAAGTTAATCGCCAAACTCGTCATTTTGATTTTTTCTTTGGGCAGCTCTGCAAACCTGATCGCCAATGGTCGAGCAGGAGAGTCAGTAGAAGCCGATGGTGTATCCCGTTTAGTTGCACAATTGAGCGAAATACGCACTATGTCGGGTTCCTTTGTGCAGTACACGGTAGATCAAAAAGGCTCGCGCATTCAGGAGTCCAAAGGTGAGTTTATGGCGCAGCGGCCCGGTATGTTTTATTGGCATACTCGCGAACCATTGGAGCAAAGTATTTATACCGATGGGCAAATGGTCACGGTGTATGACCCCGACCTCGAACAAGCGACCATTCAAAAGCTAGGTGCGCAGATACAGTCCACTCCCGCGATACTGTTTAGCGGAAATATCGAAGAGGTCGGGGAGATATTCGATGTTGAAGTACGCGAGTTTGATGAGTTCGTTACCCAGTATCTGCTGCTCCCTCGTACTCAGGACAGCCTGTTTGAACGCTTGCGAGTCAGGTTCGAAGGTAAGCAGTTAGTCGAAATGCGTTTAAGCGACTCTCTTGGTCAAGAGAGCACAGTGCGCTTTGTTCAAACGCAAATCAACTCTACGCTGCCTACAGATGCATTTACGCCAAAGTTCCCTGATGGCACCGACATTATTCGTGATGTGCCGGTGCCGGTCTCTGGTGGCTAGCAGGCGTATGTCATCGCTATTTAAGGAATCCCGCCATTATCGGCCGCTTGCTGCACGCGTGCGGCCACAAAGTTTGGCTGAGTATATTGGCCAAAGTCACCTGGTTGGTGAGGGGCGTCCGCTTTCCCTAGCCATCGAAAAAAATGCCTTGCATTCAATGATTCTTTGGGGGCCTCCCGGCGTAGGTAAAACTACATTTGCGAGCTTATTGGCAGAGCACTTCGATGTGTCTTTTAGACCCTTGTCGGCGGTGTTAAGCGGTGTAAAAGATATTCGTCAGGCGGTTGACGAGGCGAAAATGCAAGGTTTGCAAAACGGCCGAGACACCTTGTTGTTTGTTGACGAAGTTCATCGTTTCAACAAGTCGCAACAGGATGCGTTTTTACCCTATGTTGAAGATGGGACAATTATCTTTGTCGGAGCCACAACCGAGAACCCTTCGTTTGAATTGAATAATGCTTTGCTGTCCCGCACGCGTGTCTATGTCCTGAAAAAGCTTGAACGTAACGAAGTCAAACAAGTGCTTGTTCAGGCGCTTAAACACCCCGAAGGTTTCCCTGAAATAGAGGTCTCGATAGATGAAGGCCTGCTCGACATACTGTGTCAGGCCGCCGATGGCGACGCCAGGCGCTCGCTTAACCTGCTGGAGTTGGCCGTGGACCTTGCGCCTGATGATGCAGGGAAGCGCCGCATAAGCGCGAAGGAGCTTGAAGAAGTCTTACAAAGCCCCTTAAAGCGCTTCGATAAGGGTGGCGATCTATTCTACGAGCAGATTTCGGCCTTGCATAAATCTGTTAGGGGCTCGGACCCAGACGCCGCGCTATATTGGTTTGTTCGTATGTTGGATGGTGGTTGCGACCCCCTGTATATAGCGCGGCGTATTGTCCGCATGGCGAGTGAAGAGATCGGTAATGCCGACCCCAGAGCGCTTCAGCTTGCGCTCAACGCCTGGGATGTTCAACAACGTTTGGGGAGCCCAGAAGGCGAGCTGACTTTGGCTCAAGCCTTGGTTTACTTAGCTGTCGCGCCTAAAAGCAATGCCGTGTATCAGGCTTATAACCAGACTCGGGCTATGGTGCAGGGGGGAGAAGACTATGAGGTGCCCATGCATTTACGCAATGCGCCTACCGAGTTGATGAAACAGCAGGGGATGGGGTTGGATTACCGCTATGCTCACGACGAGGCCAATGCCTTCGCGGCGGGAGAAAGTTACTTCCCCGAAGCACTGCACGGTACCGAGCTTTATCACCCGGTAGGGCGAGGCTTGGAAATCAAGATTGGTGAGAAGTTAAGTGCGTTACGTGAAAGCAATCGTCGCGCAGCGCGCAAACGTTATGACTGACGGACCCGGCATAGCTTTTTTCGGGTCTAATTAGACTTCTCCTCAACGCGTTTTAAAGCTTAGCAAGCGTAAATCGAAACATCAGCCTGTGGATTAAAAGCGGGTATGGATTACCTGTGTAGCTGGTAAGGTGAGGGGAGGGAAAAATGAGCTTGGCAGACTCACTAACCTTGTTTTTTGCGATGATAGTGCTGGCTCTCGTACCTGGGCCGGGGATCGTTGTTGTGGTTACTCGTACTGCCGAAAAGGGCTTGACGGCAGGTATTGCAGCATCGTGCGGTATCGTTGTTGGCGATTTTGTCTTTATTCTCGGGGTAGTAAGCGGTTTATCTTCGCTGTCAGGGTTTCTTGGTGAGATGTTTATTTTTACCAAGTACTTGGGTGCAGCCTACCTTATCTATCTGGCTGTTGATCTGCTGTTGAGCTCCGATCGGCCTGATTTTCCGCCTCAGCAAGGTGTGCGTGACACGCGTAAGAGCTTTATCGCAGGTCTGCTGATCACCTTGGCTAACCCGAAGGCCATGCTGTTTTACCTTAGCTTTTTTCCCGCCTTCGTCGATGTGCCGAGTCTGAATAGCGTTGATCTTGTTCTTATAATGATTACTGCTTTAGCCGCAGTAGGGGGAGTAATGGTGATGTATGCGATTCTTACGGTGAAGGCCGGGCGAGCGGCGGCCGGTAAGATTAATAATCGCCACCTAAAATATCTTGCCGCAACAGTATTGGCTGGCACGGCTGTTTATGTCGTGCTGAAATTTTAGAGTGAACCTGCCGCTAGGCGAGCTCACTCTATATGCTGGATGTATGATGCTGATTAAAACTTAAGCTTCATCCCCAAAAACATGCCACTTTCGAAAGTTCGATGGCCAGCATCTTCAACACCCGCTTTCAGGTAGCGGTAGCCCGCAGAGATGTCTGCGCTCTGGATTATGCGATAGTTGGCCTGCAATCTAAAACGCGTGAAGGCATCAGCATCGCCAAAGGCAAGGATGTTGGGCGCGAAATGCGCTTCGGTTTCGATTGACATTCCTGGTACGTCTGGCAGGTTTACTCTTACAGAGCCACCTACACCGACAGCCGAGCCTTTGAAGCGGTCTTCCTTAAAGTAAGTGCCTTGCAAGCCCAGACCTACCGTCGTAGGGAGGTTGCCCATTGCCGTGCGCCCTTTTGCATGCAGGTCCAGGTTGACGACGTTGATTGCCTCGTCTTCGTCTTTGTAGAAATAACCCATGCCAAAAAGAATGTCTGAATTCTCATCTTCGACTGAAAAGTTTCCATGAATCGAGTCATCGCTTACGCGCAGATCAAACTCGTTAGCTGTGCTGTTAGCAGCAAGTAAAAAAATGAACAAGCTTAGCAGGACGGGCTTCGTTGGGAGTGTCATGGTTATGTGGTTCCTCTTTATGAGTGGGTTCAAGTAGCGTGTAGATTAATGAGTTGTCAGGTGCGATAACTTAGCGACAACGAGAAAATAACATCGGGAGTCACCCTTGGTCTCAAGTCTTCAATAATACTGAAGTTAAGCTTGGTCTTCGATGAGAATTTATAATCACTGGCCAAACTTATCTGAATAGGCATCCAGCCAAGTTCTCGAATTTCGTTGTTAAACAGCGGTGAATTGGTATCGAACTGAGAGGTAAAGCTAAGCGTGTCGCTCCAGCGCCAGCTAATACCCGCTCTTCCGGTTACTACCCAGCGTCGTGGGTCCAGAGCTGAAAGTTGCCGAGGCATTTTAAGGTAGTTCAACCCTGCGCCATACCATAAGGATAGCGCTTGATCTGCTAACCATGAACGTTGAGTGAGCCAATCGGGGCTGTGTTCCAGAACGCTAATGCCGAGATCGAATTCACCGCTGCCGCTTTGTTGATCAAAATCTCCAGTCGGCAATTTAATGCTTGCCATCCATTGACGCGCAGGAGTGGAGCTTGGTTGCCAGTTCATTGCGATCGTGATGTCGCCTAAATCGCGCAGCGGTGCGTCGACACTAAGGAGGGT
>JBFJVR010000172.1:0-5978 GCA_041624095.1 Oleiphilaceae bacterium | reverse complement strand
CGATAAGCACCACCTTGAGCAGGGAGTGATGTGCAAGCCGGCGCAGCAATTGATTTAGCGCAAGGATTGAACTGGCCATTGGTTTTGCTCGCAATAGTGTCGCAGTTTTTCGTCCGGATCGACTGCAATTGGGTTGTCTACCAACTTGAGTAAGGGCAGATCGTTGTGAGAGTCGCTATAAAAGAATGCACCACGCAAGGCTTCGGGGCCCAAGCCCTGTTGAGCTAACCACTCATTCAGACGAGTGATTTTTCCGTCTTTAAAGCTTGGCGTGCCTGCGACACGCCCGGTAAACCCCTCTTCTAGTTGTTCGGGTTCGGTGGCGATCAGGTGTCTGACGCCTAGTGCACTCGCTATTGGTTCTGTCACAAAGCGGTTGGTTGCAGTGATGATGAGTAGCTGGTCATTTTGTTCGAGGTGAGATGCGATCAGTGCACGTCCCTTTGGCAGTATTATGGGCTTGATCTTGCTTTCGAAAAAATCATCGCGCCAAGCATAAAGCTGAGCAATAGGGTGTTTGGCCAATGGCCTTAGGGCGAAGCTTAGGTATTCATGGATATCTAGACTACCCTTTAAGTAATCTTGGTAAAACTTATCATTGGCTACGCGATAGCTTTCTGCGTCGACAATACCGCGCTCAACCAGGAATTCTCCCCATGCGTGGTCGCTGTCGCCGGCGATTAAGGTGTTGTCCAGATCAAATATGGCCAGTGCCACGATGTTATCCTCTTTGATAGGCTAAAAGGAGTGGTGTTAGGGAAGCCCGAAAGCATAGCAGAAATGCGCTTGAGGTAAACACTCTAATTGGACGAGTGTTTTTTAGCTGTTTGGAGGCCCCACAGGGGGCTTTATCTTCTTCGTTCATTGCTGATTGCCGAGTTTTCTGGAAAAATGCAGGCAATATAAAACTTTAAGGAATAGTGGCGTGATAGATTCTGACGGCTTTAGGCTGAATGTCGGAATTATACTCGCAAACGAATACAACGAGGTATTTTGGGCGAAACGGATCGGACAGAATTCATGGCAATTTCCGCAGGGGGGGATCAAGGTAAATGAGTCCCCGGAGCAGGCGCTTTATCGGGAACTGCATGAAGAAATAGGCTTGCGACAAGGTGATGTCGAAATTGTTTCTAAAACAAAGGGTTGGCTTCGTTACCGGCTTCCCCGCAAGATGATTCGTCATCATTCGCACCCTGTTTGTGTGGGTCAGAAGCAAAAGTGGTTTTTGCTCAGGATGTTAAGCTCCGACTCCAGGCTGTCTATGGATCATACGACTAACCCCGAATTTGATGGATGGGAGTGGGTGAGTTATTGGTATCCCTTGGGACAGGTTGTATCGTTTAAGCGCGAGGTTTACCGACGGGCGATGAAAGAATTGTCGTCTGACTTATTTAAATTCGATGCCGGTAGTTCAGGCCCGAAGAGAGGAAAATAGTGCATGCTGAGTATGCTGCGTAGCATCGTACAGGAAGTTAACAGCGCCGCCGACCTGGGTGATGTGTTGAGCATCATCGTTAGCCGGGTTCAGGAGGCGATGGAAACGGAAGTATGCTCCATTTATCTTCTCGACCAAGATAAGGGTCGTTATATTCTGATGGCAACAAAAGGCCTGAATCAGGATGCAGTCGGCAAAGTGAGTCTTGGTTACTCCGAAGGCCTAGTGGGGCTGGTAGGGGTTCGTGAAGAGCCCATTAACCTAGAGTTTGCGCAAGAACACGAACGTTATCGGTATTTTCCTGAAACAGGCGAAGAGCGCTTCGAAAGCTTTCTGGGTGTGCCGATCATCCACCATAAAAAAGTGTTGGGTGTTATTGTTGTCCAGCAAGCGAATAACAGTCGGCGCTTTGATGAAGGTGAAGAGGCCTTCCTGGTAACGGTGTCTGCTCAGTTGGCCGGTGTGATTGCGCATAGCGAGGCAACCAGTTTTATTGCCGGCTTATCGCCTACCGGGCAGTCAGCGCGTGATGTCGCATTTAAGGGCGTGGCAGGGGCTCCCGGAGTGGCCATTGGGCAAAGCGTAGTGTTGTTTCCTCCTGCTGACCTCGACGCAGTGCCGGATCGCCCATCAGATGATATTCAGGCCGATATTGAGCATTTTGAATCGGCTATCAAACTGGTGAGGCAGGACATCCAAAAAGTCGGGGTGCGCTTATCCACCCAGTTACGACCAGAAGAGCAGGCATTGTTTGATGTCTACTTGGGTATGCTGGACGACAATGCCCTTGCCGGTGAGGTGATAGCACAGATAAAAAGTGGTTTGTGTGCACAAACTTCCCTCCGCAATGTAATTAAAGATTATGCTCGCCATTTTGAAATGATGAGCGATGCCTACCTAAGTGAACGAGCGGTTGATATTAAAGATCTCGGTCGGCGTATTCTCGCTTACCTGCAAGAATCAGAAAATATTATTCAGAACTTTCCCGACAATACTATTCTCGTCAGTGATGAGTTGACTCCGACGATGCTTGGCGAAGTCCCGCGTGACAAATTGCTGGGCCTTGTTTCGATCAAGGGTTCGGGCAGTTCCCATGTGGCCATTCTCGCTCGGGCAATGGGTATTCCCACCGTAATGGGCCTGATAGACGTCCCCTTAACCCAGTTAGACAAGAAAGAACTGGTAATAGATGGCTACAATGGTGAGTTATTTGCTTGCCCCTCGGACGATCTGCGAAGTTTCTATCAAACAATTGTTGAGGAAGAAAAACAGCTCGATGCCGGCCTGCAAAAGATTAAAAACTTACCTTGCGAGACTCTGGATGGCCATCGGGTCTGTGCTTGGGTGAATACGGGCTTGATGACCGATGTTTTGCGTTCGCTGAATCAGGGCGCTGAGGGAGTAGGGTTATATCGGACAGAAGTGCCCTTTATGATTAATGAGCGCTTTCCGAGTGAGCAAGAACAAATCATGTGTTACCGCGAGCAGCTCGAAGCGTTCGCGCCTAATCAGGTGACGATGCGCACGCTCGACATTGGCGGAGACAAAGCGCTCTCATACTTTCCGATCACAGAGGAAAACCCCTTTCTAGGGTGGCGTGGGATTCGCGTCACGCTCGATCACCCGGAAATATTTCTGGTGCAAATGCGTGCCATGTTGAAGGCCAGTGAAGGTCTCGATAACCTCCGCATAATGCTTCCTATGGTGTCTAATGTGAATGAGGTCGAAGAAGCGCTGCACCTGATCTATCGTGAATACCACGAGGTCAGGGCTGAGGGTTATGACGTAACAATGCCTCAGGTTGGCGTCATGATCGAAGTACCTGCTGCGGTTTATCAGGTTAAGGAGCTTGCCGAGCGAGTGGATTTCTTGTCGGTCGGGTCTAATGACCTGACCCAGTATTTGCTTGCTGTTGATCGTAATAACCCGCGTGTAGCATCCTTGTATCACTCCTTCCATCCAGCGGTGCTGCAGGCGCTTTGCAGTATTGCCAAAGACGCCAAAGAAATGAACGTCCAGCTGAGTATTTGCGGAGAGCTTGCTGGAAATCCAGCGGGAGCGGTACTCTTGTTAGCCATGGGTTATGACGCCTTGTCGATGAATGCGTCAAACCTGTTAAAGGTTAAGTCGGTTATCAGAGGGGTGAATATGAGTTGGGCGAAAGAGTTGCTGGACCGGGTGCTGCAGCTTGATTCACCATATATTATTCAAAGTACCTTGAACCTGGCCTTGAAGGAAGCTGGCTTTGGTCGATATCTACGGCCCAGCAAGTTAATCGAGGATAATGTTTAACTGTGGTTTTTAGGGTGATTATTCTAAAGAAGCCAGTTAGTGTGGAACACTCGGTGTCAGATTATTCTCAAGGTACACAGCATTATGGCTAAAGAGAGTTCAACAGAGGCTTCAATGCGCTCGAAACGAAAATCGCTACCCAAGCTCGGGATCGCACTGGGTGGGGGAGGCCCGCTCGGTGGAATCTATGAAATTGGCGCGCTGCGAGCATTGGATGAAGCGCTGGAAGGCCTCGATTTTAATGATCTAGATATCTATGTTGGCGTGAATGCCGGCTCTTTTGTCGCCTCCAATCTTGCAAACCAGATGACGCCCGCGCAAATGTGCCGGATATTCGTGCGTAACGAGGCTGACGTCCACCCCTTCCATCCTGAAGTATTTTACCGTCCAGCATTAAGTGAATACTTTGCTAGGGCAAAAAGTGTTCCTCGTTTGTTATTGCAGGCGGTTTCAAATGTGCTGAGCAATCCTAACGACCAAAGTTTGCTTGAGTCGTTAACCGTGCTGACTCAGGCGATCCCGTCCGGCATTTTTGATAACGAAGGTTTTCACGAATATTTGACACGTTCCTATAGCTCGATAGGCCGCACCAATGATTTCAGGCAGCTGCGTAAGAAGCTTTTGATTGTTGCGACTGACCTCGAAACGGGTGAAACCGTTAAGTTTGGTGATGAGGGGCGACGAGATGCTCCGATTTCCAAAGCGGTGCAGTCGAGCATGGCTTCGCCTGGTATTTATAAACCGGTGCAGCTCGATGGTCGTTATTATATGGATGGCACTCTCAATAAGGGCTTACACACCTCGGTTGCCCTTGAAGAGGGTGCGGATATCGTATTTGCGATTAACCCTGTGGTGCCGATTGATGTACCAGATGCGGTCCGGTCTGGCAGTATGAAGCAGGGTGAGCTGGTTAATGCTGGGATGCCGAACGTCTTGGCACAGTCATACCGAACGATGATTCATTCCCGGCTCAGTTCAGGCTTGAGGAATATCCAACGTGACTTCCCGCAGGCATCGGTGCAATTGTTCGAGCCGGCTAGAAACGACGCCGAAATGTTTTTGGCGAGCGTTTTCAGTTTTAATGCGCGCAGACAGGTCTGCGAGCAGGCCTATCAGATTACGCGAGCGGCGATAAGGTCGCGTGCGGTTGAGTTAGAAAACCTGCTGGCCCCATTGGGTGTCAGGGTGCGCTATGATGTCCTCGAAGACCAAGGTCGAACACTAAGTACAGGTTTGTATGGCGAGACCATACCTATGTACCAAAGCCGGACGAGCAGCAAGTCGCTTAATACTGCTTTCAGCAAAGTGGCAGGGGCGGATTACCTGGAGCGGGTGAGCAGCAGAGTTGCTTCCTTATTCTAAGCAATGGACGGCAGAGCGAGGGCTAAAGGCCAGTGCCTATGCCCTGCTTTTTCCGGCGGCTTGAAGTTGATCCAGATAGTGTTGCCATAGTGTGTCGTGCTCCTTGCAGTAGCGGTGCAGCAAATCCCATGAATATATGCCTGAGTCATGTCCGTCGCTAAAAACCAGTTTTATGCCGTAGTTGCCGACTGGCTCAACCTGTGTGATGCGCACATCTTTCTTGCCCCACTGGAGTTTTTCGTTGCCATGCCCGTGCCCTCGTACTTCCGCAGAAGGTGACATCACCCGCAAAAACTCAAAGCTCAGCAGTGTTTCGTTTGGCGCATCGGGATACGACAGGGCCAGATAGCCGGACTTGGATTTAAGTTCAATGCGCGTTGGCAATGGCTTATGCATTCACTACCTACAGGATATATTGGCTAAGGTCTTCGTCTTCGGACAAGTCGTGCAGTTGCTTGTCAACATAGCCGGCATCAACCACAAATTGGCCCTTGCTCGCATCGCCTGCATCAAAAGAAACTTGTTCAAGTAGCCTTTCGAGAACGGTGTGCAGACGTCTGGCACCGATGTTCTCTGTTTTCTCGTTTACCTTCCAGGCGATATGGGCGATTTTCTCCAAAGCGTCGTCGGTAAATGAAAGTGCGAGTCCTTCTGTGTCCATTAGAGCGATGTACTGCTTAATCAGGGAAGCGTTTGGTTCCGTTAGAATGCGCTTAAAGTCATCCGGTGAAAGGGCTTTCAGTTCAACCCTTATCGGGAGACGCCCTTGTAGCTCGGGGATTAAATCCGATGGCTTAGACAAATGAAAGGCGCCAGATGCGATAAACAGAATATGATCGGTGCGAATAGCCCCAAGCTTGGTATTCACGGTGCTGCCTTCTATCAGTGG
>JBFJVR010000171.1:0-6009 GCA_041624095.1 Oleiphilaceae bacterium | reverse complement strand
GATTTGCAGAAACATCGTGGGTGCACACTGGCGATACTCTCTGGCGACCACTTCTTTGAGACCCAGCTTTATTCGATACAAAAAGAGATCACCGATGACTTTCATGCACTTGAGCGCTATTCGCCAATCTACTTACAGCAGTCCGAACTGAAGCAGGCACTGCAAGAATGGATTTGCCTCAGGCGCCTGTGGCGCAAAGATAGCGTACAGCAAAACTTCATGCTGCACAGCAACCTTATCGCCACCTTGATCAAGCATAGCTGGCAGATCGCCCAGCGAGCGGGGCTGTTAGAAATAGACAGCGGGCAGGATCAGCTGGTCACTTTTTGCCTGAAAACCTGGCTCGACGTTATGGAAAGTGCGGCGCAGGCCAGAGGGCTCGCCACACACCTTGCCGCGCAAAAATCTTCTTCCGGAGATATCATCTCGCGCATCCGCTTTCTGGCTGGGCACATGCTTAATTCACCAAACATCTTGAACACCATAACCGAGAACCTCGACACCCAACATGCGGCTTGCATTAGCAAGGCCCGAGACCAAATGGGTTTCGATAGCCAGCTTAAAGTATTTTTAACGGCTCTCGAACAAGACTTGAGTAACGAAGCCATCTCGGAAACCGAAGCCGACGCGATTTACACCAAAGGCAGCCACTTAATTAGTGCCAGCCAACACATACTCATGGTAGGCATAAAACTGATTGAGCGCGGCCTTTGCCCGCAGCTAAAGTCATGGATTGAAGGTGGGGGCAGCATTGTCAGGGCTTATGACCCCGAGGAATATCCACAAGAGTCGCCACTCAAAAGCCAAGGGTAAAACCAAGCCCAAACAGCCCGGCAAAGATCTACGCGACAAGCGGTATATTTGCCTAGTCGAAACCAGAGCACACGATTTTGCCGATCGTGCGTTGCGATTCGATTGCCGCATGAGCCCTACTGAGATTAGCCGCACTAATGTTCCCGTACACCTCTTGCAGAGTCGTTTTTACACGCCCTTCATCGACTAGCGCTGCAAGCTTATTCAGCAAGTCGGACTGCGATCCCATATCGTCTGTTTCAAACATGGAGCGCGTGTACATAAATTCCCAGTGCAATGAAATACTCTTGCGTTTGAAGGCTTTAATATCGATATCAGCCGGGTCATCGATCAGCGCGAATCGCCCCTGCGGCTTGAGTATGTCGACCAGCGCTAAGTAGTGTTGGTCGGTATGCGTCAGGCTGATTACATAATCTACATAACGCGCACCAAGGTCGCCTGCCATGTTCTGCCACTGTGCCACTAAATCCTGACTATGATCCAAAACAAAGTCGGCCCCCAGACTTTCGGCCCATTCGCGGCTTTCCGGCCGCGAGGCGGTCGTGACAACAGTCAAGGATGTCAGCTGTTTGGCCAACTGGATCGCAGCGGAACCAACGCCCCCGGCACCGCCAGTGATCAGCAATATACCGCCTTCGCCCGCTGCCCTAAGCGGCACCTGAAGCCGGTCAAACAACAACTCCCATGCCGTGATGAAGGTCAAGGGCAGGGCAGCAGCTTCTTCGAAGCTAATCTTATTTGGTTTATGCCCGGCTATGCGCTCGTCGACCACTTGGTACTCGGCATTACAGCCTTGCCGATTCAGGTCGCCAGCGTAGTAAACAGGGTCGCCTACCTTGAACTGCCTCACCTCCGGCCCGACCTCCTTGACGACACCGGCCGCATCCCAGCCAAGCACTTTATATTCACCTTCGTTCGGCATTACATTGCGACGAATTTTGCAGTCAACCGGGTTCACTGCAATAGCGTTTATCTCTACCAAAATATCTCTCGGGGATAACTGAGGCATGGGCAACTGAACATCGCACAAAGTGGGCAGTGCATCCTTAGCAGAAGGCTTCTCGTAGGCAACAGCTTTCATTTAATTCTCCCGTTTATTGTAGGTATAGATTCTTACTTGGTCGCACAGTTCGCATTATAGTCAGCACATCGTCATACACAGTGCACCATCGTTGCAGACAAGACAAAACTCGCATATCACAAAGCTTGATTCAAATTCTCACTGCACTTAGTCTTGCTTCTCCAGATAACCGTACCAGGCAAATAAACAATGACTAAACAGGACTTCCTGAGCAAGCTAAACACCCGCCCGACAGACATTTCGTTTAGCGATACCATCGCCACTATAGAGGCTAACTATCAGTTTACCGAATGCGCCTTTACCAATGGGGACCTGCATAATGCCGCAGGGCAAAACTCAGGCTCCTGCAAAATTTTCGCCTTTGCAAAACTTGAACAGCTAAACGAAGAGCAAACCTTGCATTGCTTTGGCGACTACTATCGCCAGGACGTGCTGCTGCACCCCAACGGAAGCGACCACCAGAACATTCGCAACTTCATGCGCAAGGGCTGGAGCGGCATCCATTTCGATAGCAGCCCTCTTACCAGCCTGAGCCCTTAAACGCGCACCGAAAGCCATTAGAAAAGGATCATTTCACCATGAAAATAACGCTAGCATTGATGCTCTGCCTGCTAATGGTTAACGCAGCTCATGCCCGTAAGATACAGGAAGAGAAACGCGTTTTGATAGATCAGGTGCTCGAACTCACGGGCGCACAGCAAATCACTAAGCTGCTGTCGCAAACCCTGACCAAAGAAATCATCGGGAAGATGCACGAAAAGTATGGCCAAGTCGACAGAGCCGTCGTAGCGATCGTTTTCGCCGAAGCGGAACGCATCATGTATGAGGACTTCATCCTCAACAACAAGCTGAACGACATTCTATACGACCTGTACGATGAAAGCTTCAGCCTCAAGCAGATGCAGGAGATCACAGAATTTTATAGCTCACCAACCGGCATCAAGATGATCGCGGCCATGCCGTCTATTAGCCAAAGAAGCATGGAAGCGGCGCGGCAACACGCCGGCACGCTTTCGGAAAAAATCTATCAACGCATCAATGAACGCCTGGAAAGCGCGCGTGAAGCAATCGAACGCGCGGAGGCCGAAGAAGAAGCAGCCCCAGAAACTAAAACAGGGGAGAAATAAAGACCTTAACTGGCCAGCTGAACCACCGGGCGGGTGCAATTTCGACCTTGTTCCTTGGCCTCATACAAGCTGACGTCCGCCGCCTTGATCAAGTCTTCAAAACGGCTTGAGAATCGTGTGGAGCAAATCCCGCAACTGATCGACATCTCCAGCACATGGCCATTCAGTTCCAAACTTTCTGCGGCGATCGTTTCGCGTACTCGCTCAATCAGCTGAAACCCCTCTTCTAGCCGTGTATTTGGTAACAAAATCAGAAACTCCTCGCCTCCCCAGCGCCCAACAACATCTGTCACCCTTACGGTCGAGCTTAGTATCTCGGCGATTCTTTTTAATGCCAGGTCTCCGGTGTCGTGACCATAACGATCATTAATGCGCTTGAACAGGTCAACATCGCACAAGACAACACTCAGTTCAGACTTATCCCTCGCAACCCGGTGCAACTCAAGCTGTATTCTCTGTTTGATACCTCGCCGATTATAAACTCCGGTCAGCTCGTCAGTACGTACCAGCTGCTGCAACGAAGCTGTGGCCTTTTCTGTAGCTTGCTCGGCAAGCATGCGCGACCACTCCATCAAATAGGCCATTGCGGCAACAAACACGATAGATCCGGAAAATCGGTATTTGGTGTTATCCGAATAGCTGTGCAGCGTCCAGACCAAGTCAGGCAAATAGAGAATCACCGCCGACAAGGCCAACACACCCAGCAAGATCCAGCGCCCGATCAGCGGCCCCAATATCGAAAGAATTAGCAAAGGGTAGATATAACACCAGAGCAGGCCTGTATTCTCTTCTCCGCCGCTGGCCAACAAAAACAGATACAACAAGCTAAAGCCCGCCGCAATAACATTACGGTGCCATACCCAGTTGCCATTTAATTTATAGGCCACCAGACTACCAAAGGTAAGTGCAGCAAACGCAAACAGGCTGTAGGCGTAGAAAGGCATCCCCGCCCAATAGGACTTGAACCCATAGATCACCAGAAACAAGCTACCAAGGACACAAAGCACATTACTCACGGAGCTAGCAACATGCGGTACTTGACCGCTATCCAGCTTCTTATTCGCGGAGTGCACTCTAGCTAAGCTCATTATCGTTTCGTCAGCCTTGCAAACTAAGCAGTTGCGTTGGGGAGGGAGGCAGTATTATCGAAATTTAGCACCGCAGCGGCAAGCGGGTATTGGTAACCGAATGTATATACAGAGCGAACAGCTGTTCACTCACCTTCGAGGCTCTCTATCTGCTCGGTAAGCTCAAACCACTCGTCTTCAGCTACGGCTAAGACTTGCTTTAAACTGGCCTGCTGCTCTAGCAGTTTTTTTAGATCAGACTTCCGTTCTGCCTGATAAAGCTCGCTGTCAGCCAGCTGTGCTTCCAATGCTTTCAGCGACTGTTGCGTAACACTAATAGTCTGTTCGGCTTTATCCAATGCTTTCTTTAGCGGGCTTAGTCGCTGCCGCTTAGCCGCCTCCAAACGCTTGCGTTCTTTACGGTCGAGCGCTGACTCTCCATTTTCGCTTGGCGCTTCTTCTCCGTCTGCCGGCGTTTGCCGGCGCTGATACTCTTTCAACCAGGTTTCGTAGTCTTGCAAGTCTCCCTTAAAGGTTTCTACGCGCTTGTCGGCAACCAGCCAGAATTCATCGACGGTATTTTTCAGCAGGTGGCGGTCGTGGGATACAATCAGCACAGCTCCCTCAAACCCCTGCAAGGCAACCGTCAATGCATGACGCATTTCGAGATCCAGATGGTTAGTCGGTTCGTCGAGCAGGAGTAAGTTCGGCTGCTGCCAAGCAATGATGGCCAGAGCCAGACGCGCCTTCTCCCCACCTGAAAAACGGGTAATGGCTTCCAGAGCCTGATCGCCCCGAAAGTCAAAGCCACCCAGAAAGTTACGAATATCCTGGTCGCTGGCCTTGGGTTTGATCCGTTGCAAGTGGGTAAACGGGCTGGCATTCAAGTCCAGCGACTCCAGTTGGTGCTGCGCAAAATAACCGATTTTCAGGTGCTCGCCGCAAGCTTTGTCACCCGACACCATCGCAAGATCACCTACCAGACTTTTCACCAAGGTGGACTTACCTGCACCATTTGGCCCAAGGAGCCCTACACGCGTACCCGGCAAAATACTGGCTGTAAAGTCCCGCAGTACGGGCGTACCGGCATACCCCAGATCAGCGTGCTGAATCGTCAACAAGGGGTTGGAGATCTTTTCCGCAGCGGGAAAGCGAAAGTTAAATGGTGAGTCGATATGTGCCGGCGCGATCAGCTCCATACGCTGCAATTCTTTCACCCGGCTTTGCGCCTGCTTTGCCTTGGTAGCTTTCGCTTTGAAGCGGTTAACAAAGGATTGAATTTCGCCGATACGTTGCTGCTGCTTCTCGTATTGCGCCTGCTGTTGAGCAAGCTTTTCGGCTCGCTGGCGCTCAAAGCTGCTGTAGCTGCCGGTATACTGATGCAATTGTTGATGCTCGAAGTGCAGAATATGTGTGGCAACCGCGTCGATAAAATCGCGATCGTGCGAGATAAACAAAATGGTACCAGGGTACTGTTTTAACCAGTTTTCGAGCCACAGCATTGCATCAAGATCAAGGTGGTTGGTCGGTTCGTCGAGTAATAACAGATCTGAAGGGCACATCAGCGCCTGAGCCAGATTAAGCCGAATACGCCAACCGCCTGAAAAATCACTGACCGGACGTGTCATATCGGACTGCTGAAAGCCAAGACCATGCAGCAGTTTTTCAGCCGTCACGGGAGCCAGATAAGCATTAATAGCTTCGAGTTCGCCATGAAGGCGCGCCATGTTTTTGTGATCATCCTGAGCTTCAGCCTGCTGCAGCTGCAACTCAAGTGCTCGCAACTGCGCATGGCCATCCAAGACGTAGTCTCGCGCCATTCGTTCAGTGGCGGCTACTTCTTGAGCCATGTGAGCGATGCGGCACTTACCCGGTAAGGAGCAAACCCCAGCGTCGGCATGTAATTCGCCAAGAACAAGCT
>JBFJVR010000170.1:0-6045 GCA_041624095.1 Oleiphilaceae bacterium | reverse complement strand
TCCTGCCCCGCACGAACCTCCCCTTGATCCAGAGCAACCTCAATTTCAGCCCCCTGCCAGCTAACTTTGGCAGCTCGCCGCACAAAGTTGGTTTCGAATACTGCCAGCAGCTGGTTACAATCTACTTCTTTAGGCCAGACGTCCAGACCCGCCAGCTTTGACACATCAAGATGCTTGTCTGGCACATCCCATTCCCATTCCCCTCGCCGGTGCATGCCATTGACTGACTCACCCTTGGTTTTTAAGGTTTGAATCAGCCGCTCACCCTGCTGACGAATGCGTAAGGCTATTTTCGCCCGATTCAATGCCAAATCAGGCGTGTCGTAATAGACATTCAATAAGCCACAAGAACCAAACTCTGAGACATCAAGAATACGTTTAAGTTCTGCCAACACATCGATATTGCTCCCTTCCGCAATGCGCAGCTTGATTTCCAACTCTTGTGCCATTTTGCCTCCTGACTAAACGAGTTTGCCTGCTGTCATTGTTTCACAAACGGCAGACGAAAAAAAACCGGTGCCAAAGCACCGGTTTTTTAGACGTAGCTAACTAAGAAAGATCTTAGAATGCGTAAGTTGCGCCAATAGCAAGCTGGTCAACATCCGTATCAGCAGAACCTGTTGCTTCTGTAGATGTCATCAGGTACTCAAGATAAACGTACATGTTGTCAGACACATTGTGCAGCGCTTGCAGCTCAATCGCAGATGTTTCAGTGTCTGCAGTGTCGTCCATAGTCATCATGCCGTAACCCAGCTTGAACTGGTTAGCACCCATAGCGTAAATACCCTGCAGACCCCAGAAGTCGGTGTCAGCAGTAGTAACTGTAGTTCCGGTTTTGGTCTCATCACGCATTTCGTATTGCGCGATCAGTGTTAGGTCGTCGATTGAGAACGAACCGGCCAGACCCAAGGTTGAACCCTGATCAACAGCACCTTCTTCACGACCAATGCCGTAAGCCAAAACAACGTTCAGGTTGTCGATGCCGTATTGTGCAGCCAAAGCACCGCCGAAAGTTGAATCACTATCTAAAGGATAAGTAATACCCAGAGTCAGGCCATCTGCAATTTCAGGAGAAACGTATTGAATGTTGTCACCTTCTTTTTGAGCAGCTAGGTCACCTTCGATGCCAACGGCTTCGAAAGAATCCATCATATCGACCCACTCGTAAACAGTGTCGTCAGTACCCAATTGAACCGAACCGAAGTCACCTTTTACACCGATATAAGCTTCGTCAAGGGTTTCACCCAAAGAAGAACCTGTGTCTTTGTCATCTGCGTCAAAATGGAATTCCGCTTTGAAGAAACCGGTTACGTCCTCTGAAATCATGTGGTCATGCTTGAAGCCAAGAGTCGAACCGTTATCGATAAATTCGTGAGTGCTGGTTTCTGTGGTGCCGTTATCTGTTTCAGAAGAAAGGTGCGCCAACTGAATGTTACCGTAGATAGTCGGCATTGAGTCCAAACGTTCTGCTAAATCAGAAGCTGGATCCATTGCAAACGCAGTTGTTGATAGCGTAGCCGCGGCTACTGCTGAAGCGATCAGAGTCTTTTTCATTTCGTCTTCCTTATTACTTGTGAAGATTAAGGGTTTAAACCCGTTTTTTTAAGTTAAATTAATAGCTATTCAATTCAATTTCTGTCAACAGGCATTCGGCTGCCCATTTAATTCAAAAGTTATGTCAGAAATGTGACAGAAGCAATTTTCTGTCGCGCTCCCAACATTTTTTTAATGTTTTTATCTGCCAACCCCTTGGCAAACGCAAACAGTAATCAATTGGTCCAGCAGTATCTTAAGTCAATTTTGTGGATTAAGGCACGTTACAGGAATTTAAGAAACTTTCTCTTACCCCCTTTCTCCACACCCTCAACCCCAGCATTACCAACTCATACTTCCCTGCTTAACGTCATTCTTACATGCAAGGCGTAAAACACGGCTGAAAATTCAGCCAGCTTCACTTTCACAAACAACACCTTACATGCGTTTTTTAAAGTTAAGCTTGATAAATTTTTAGTACATAACTTAGCAATATGCAACTTTATTGTGCATTTTTTAACTAAATCCCTGTTTTTTTCCGGAATTACCCGAAACCTTACACCTGAAGGTTAAATGTCACCGGCCCATCGTTGCACAAACTAACCTGCATGTCGGCACCGAAGATGCCCGATTGCACAATCTTGGTCTGCTGCCGAGCACACTCAACAAAGACCTCGTACAACTCTCGCCCCAACTCGGGGCTTGCACCATTCGAAAAGCCAGGCCGCAAACCTTTGCTTGTCTCCGCCACTAAAGTGAACTGAGACACCACAAGCAAGTCGCCTTGTACATCAAGTAAGCTACGATTCATTTTGCCTTCGTCGTCAGCAAATACACGATACTTCAGCACCTTTTGCACCATGGCTTCGGCCGCTTTATCGTCGTCATGTTTTTCTATCCCGAGAAACACCAACAAACCGCGCCCTATTGAGCCAACACACTCCGACCCAACAGAAACCGAAGCTGAGCTTACACGCTGAATTAAGGCTTTCACTTGCTTATCCTCCTGCCGACTACAATCAGATTTAGTTCCACAAACAAAAAAGGCTCTATATTTCATAAACTTAGAAATATAGAGCCTAACTTATTTATACGCTAGCGCACCATCCTTGTATCAAACAATAATCAATGCACCAACTTGGGGCGGCGAGAAGCCAGTCAAACCAGCACGCCCTCCCCGCTCAATTTGTACCTACTTTTGCTCCTACTTACCCTTGGCGCGCTTACGCTCATTCTCGGTAAGCAACTTTTTACGAATGCGAATGCTTTCAGGTGTCACTTCGACCAACTCATCGTCTTCGATAAACTCAAGCGCCTGCTCCAGGGTGTGCGTAATGGGCGGGACCAGCGTCAAGGCTTCATCGGTACCTGAAGCTCGCACGTTAGTTAGCTGCTTGCCTTTTACCGGATTAACCGCCAAATCATTACTACGCGAGTGAATACCGATAACCTGCCCTTCATATACATCTACCGCGTGACCCAAAAACAAGCGCCCACGACTCTGCAAGTTAAACAGCGAATATGCCGCTGTTTTGCCTTTAAGCATGCTGACCAACACACCGTTCTGACGCTTAGCGACATCGCCGACTTTAACCGGGCCGTAGTGATCGAACACACTCGTCATGATACCTGAGCCGGAAGTCATGGTAAGGAAGGCGCCACGGAAGCCGATCAGACCGCGTGAAGGAATAATAAACTCCAGACGCACCCGCCCTTTGCCATCGGGCTCCATGTTAGTCAGCTCGCCTTTTCGCAAACCCAACTCTTCCATGATCGCCCCTTGATGCTGCTCTTCGATGTCGATCACCACTTGCTCATAGGGTTCGTGGATTTCACCATCTACCTCACGCTGCACAACTTCAGGGCGCGACACACCCATTTCAAAGCCTTCACGACGCATGGTTTCGATCAATACCGACAAGTGCAACTCACCACGACCGGACACCACAAATTTATCGGGCGTATCACCTTCTTTTACACGCAGCGCCACATTGTGAATCAACTCCTGATCCAACCTGTCTTTAATATTTCGCGTAGTAACAAATTTGCCCTCGAGACCGGCAAACGGCGAATCATTAACCATAAAGGTCATGCTCACGGTTGGCTCATCAACACTGAGAGCCGGCAAAGCTTCAACATTGTCAGGGTCACATAAGGTATCTGAAATACCCAAACCATCGATACCATTAATACAAACAATATCGCCCGCTGCGGCCAGCTTGGTCTCAACCTGTTCCAGACCAAGATAGCCTTTCACATTAAGCACTTTGCCTTTACGTTCTTTACCTTGTGCATCCTTGATCACCACCTGCTGGTTAGGCGCCAGGGTTCCTCGCGTAATTCGCCCCACACCGATAACACCCACATAGCTGTCGTAAGCCAAGGCCGAAATCTGCATCTGAAAAGGACCTTCCGGATCAACATCTGGCGCAGGCACTTTTTCGGTAATAATCTGGTACAGCGGCGTCATATCTTCGGCCATATCTTCAGGATCCAGACCTGCGATACCGTTAATTGCCGAGGCATAAATAACCGGGAAGTCCAGCTGTTCGTCTGTTGCGCCAAGATTGTCGAACAAATCGAACACCTGATCCATCACCCAGTCAGGCCGCGCACCGGGGCGATCGATCTTGTTGATAACGACAATTGGCTTCAAGCCTCTTTCAAAGGCCTTCGAGGTGACAAAGCGTGTTTGCGGCATAGGGCCGTCTACCGCGTCAACCAGCAGTAACACCGAATCAACCATCGACAAGACACGCTCTACTTCACCACCGAAATCGGCGTGTCCGGGGGTATCTACGATATTGATGCGGTAGTCGTTCCAGGAGATTGCGGTATTTTTTGCCAATATGGTAATTCCCCGCTCCTTCTCCTGATCGTTGGAATCCATAATTCGTTCAGCACCTTCGTCCTTGCGATCGAGCGTACCCGACTGACTCAACAACTTGTCTACTAGGGTGGTTTTGCCATGATCAACGTGGGCAATGATGGCAATATTTCTGAGCTTCTCGATCACAATTGTGTTACCTGTCTATAGATGCTGAACAGTTCAGCACGTTAAAATTGGACGCGGATTATACAGAAAGCCGGGGCCATACAAAAACAATTACTCGATAATTTACACCCAGACACAAAATAAAGCGCACCTTTGTGGTGCTTCTGGCTATTTAGTGCACTGCAATGAGTCGCTTTTTTGCCTTGAGCAGGGAAATGCTACAAATAAAGCTTATATATCAACAGCTTAAAAATTATCTATTTTGGCAACCATATTGCTTAAGTTGAAGTCAACAAAAAGTAAGGAATGTTGGAGGTAGTCATGCTATCCTCTCGACTTTTCTTTTCCAGGGCTAATGCCTGTCGAATTTCGCGCAGCAAGGTACCTGGTTTCGAAAATGCAATGCCTGCAGCGGCACACTACCCATGGCCAAGCCGCGAACGCTGAAGACCCTGGGACTGCATTGAAAACACGAAACATTAATTTGTTTCAAACCAACATCCAAGATATGGAGTAAATAGAATGTCAGAGAAAACTCTGGGCCTTATAAAAGACAATGAAGTTAAGTGGATTGATCTGCGCTTCACTGACACCCGAGGCAAAGAACAGCACGTCAGCATTCCGGTATCTGAAGTCGATGAAGACTTCTTCGAAGAAGGCAAAATGTTCGACGGCTCTTCAATCGCGGGCTGGAAAGGCATCAACGAATCAGACATGATTCTAATGCCCGATGATGAAACTGCGGTACTGGATCCCTTCACTGAAGAAACTACCCTGAACTTGCGTTGCAACATCGTTGAGCCAACCACTATGCAAGGTTACGAGCGTGACCCTCGCTCGGTTGCATTGCGCGCCGAAGAATACCTGAAGTCTACTGGTATTGCTGACTCTGCCTTGTTTGGTCCAGAGCCTGAAT
Organism: Oleiphilaceae bacterium; assembly: GCA_041624095.1. Taxonomy (GTDB): domain Bacteria; phylum Pseudomonadota; class Gammaproteobacteria; order Pseudomonadales; family Oleiphilaceae; genus PZPK01. The sequence continues at coordinate 601 of JBFJVR010000170.1, read as the reverse complement.
TCTTTGTATTTGACGACGTTCGCTGGAAAGCAGAAATGAATGGCGCCATGTACGAAATCAATTCTGAAGAAGCAGCATGGGGCAGCCACGCAGAATTCGAAGGTGGCAACATCGGTCACCGCCCTGGCGTTAAAGGTGGTTACTTCCCTGTTCCTCCAGTTGACTCGCTACACGACTTGCGTGGCGCTATGTGTGCAGCTATGGAGGCCATGGGCCTCGTGATCGAGGTACATCACCACGAAGTTGGCACAGCTGGCCAATGTGAAATTGGTGTTGGCGCAAACACGCTCGTTAAGAAAGCGGACGAAGTCCAAATTCTTAAGTACTGCGTACAAAACGTGGCTCACGCTTACGGCAAAACTGCGACCTTTATGCCCAAGCCTTTGGTAGGCGATAACGGTTCAGGCATGCACGTTCACCAGTCACTCTCTAAAGATGGCGCGAACATCTTTGCTGGTGATGGCTATGCAGGCCTGTCTGATGAGTGCTTGTACTACATTGGCGGCATCATCAAGCATGCACGTTCAATCAATGCATTCACCAATGCATCAACCAACTCTTACAAGCGTCTGGTTCCTGGTTTCGAAGCACCTGTTATGCT
>JBFJVR010000169.1:0-6073 GCA_041624095.1 Oleiphilaceae bacterium | reverse complement strand
TCAGCGGCGTTTTCGTGCTTCCTTCAGTGATATGACCCATGCTGGTTTAGCATCATTCTGTCACGTACTTATATGTCGTGACGAAGATTTGGTGATGAAGGCTGCTGCGGCATACGAATATCTAGGAGTTCACACCAAGATTCTTTATCATCCAGGGTAAGTTTATGAGACCGCTTAAAAAGTGGGGGATTGATTCTTCAAAAAAGACTATGGGATATAAACTCTCAAGTTGTTTACAAAGTTATCAAAGAAAATCCTTAGGGCCAGCTAGACTGCGGTCTGGGGGCTAATTGTCGCGCGACTTTAAGGTAAAGAGCAAATTAGTCAGTTACTAAATTGAATGTGAATAAAAGGGTGGTGACAACTAAGATTGCCACTTTTACCTTAGATCATGAATCTTGACGTCGATTCGCTTGGTTTTTAGTGTTTTATAATTGGTGCGCGCGGCGCTGAGTAGTTCTTCTTGATCGGGAACGATCATTGTGACGCGCTGAAACTCGTTTAGGTTACTTGGCAGCTCCTGCCCCAATAGAATAAGTAGTTCGCGGTGGCCCTGATTGTTGTGGCTTAAGGTGCTGGTGTCTATTGTGATGGGTGCAGATTCAGCATTACCTTGGCCAACCGCATGCGGTAAAAAGCTCTCTGCCTTGTATGACCACAGCGCTTCGTTCAGCGCTTCGTTCTGGTACGCCTCACTGGTTTGTATATGCATGGTCATGTTCTGTTTAAAGGCTTTTTCTGCCAGGCGACAACAGAATTGCACCTGGTCAGAAAAAGACGAACCTTTAATCAGATAGATGTCCGCCTGTTTCATTTGGCCTGCTTAGACATCAGATATTCCAACAAAAGTGGGACTGGCCGGCCGGTTGCGCCTTTGTCTTTGCCGCCGGAAACCCAAGCTGTGCCGGCAATGTCCAAATGTGCCCATTTGTATTTCTTGGTGAAGCGCGACAAAAAGCAGGCTGCGGTGATGCTGCCAGCACCTTTGCCGCCAATGTTTTGCATGTCGGCAAACGGGCTATCCAGCTGGGACTGATATTCATCCCAAATTGGCAGCTGCCAGGCTTTGTCTGCGGCGCGTTTGCCCGCTTCGAGTAGTTCGTTGGCGAGTGCGTCGTCGTTGCTCATCACCGCTGAAGTGCAGTGGCCGAGGGCGATGATGCAGGCCCCTGTTAAGGTTGCAATATCCACTACAGAAGCCGGTTTGAAGCGTTCGACGTAGGTAAGTGCATCGCATAAAACCAGGCGGCCTTCGGCGTCTGTATTCAGAATTTCAACGGTTTGCCCAGAAGCCGTGCTTACAATGTCGCCGGGTTTTGAGGCGTTACCTGCAGGCATGTTTTCGGCGGCGGCGATCACACCTATAACGTTCATTTTAGGTTTGATTTCGCTTAGTGCCGTCATGACGCCCATTACGCTGGCTGCGCCGCACATGTCGTATTTCATTTCATCCATTTGTGCGCCGGGTTTGAGGCTGATGCCGCCGGTGTCAAAGGTGATGCCTTTGCCTACTAGTACATGAGGTGCTTCGCTTTTAGCGCCACCTTTATATTCGATGACAATCAGTTTACCGGGTTCGGTGCTGCCCTTGGATACCGATAGAAAAGCGCCCATGTTGAGCTTTTCCATGTCCTTTTCTTCGAGAATTTTGACGCTAAAATTGTCGGCTTGCTTGGCCAGCGATTTCGCTTCATCTGCAAGGAAGGTTGGTGTACAGACATTCCCCGGTTGGTTGCCGAGGTCTTTCGTTTTTGACATGCCGGTGGCTAGTGCTTGCGCGAAGGCAACAGCCTGCTTGAGTGGTGCTTGTTGCTGTTTTTGTGTTTTGAAGGAGATTTGTTGTAAGGCCGGCTTGGGTGATTTTTCGGATTTATAAAGGTCAAAGCAATAGCGGCCAGACTCATTGGCTAGAATAACTTGTTTAGTTAACTGTTCCTCGCTGGCTTCTGCGTTAAAGTTGAGGTCTAGCGCGATTGCAAGGTGCTTGATATTTGTCCCTTTAAGGCTGCCTGCAAGGCTGCTGGCTATTTTGTTGATGTCGCTTTGGCTTAGCTTGTCGGTATCGGCGCCCAGCAAAATGACGCGTTTGATGTTTTGGCCCGAAATGTTGAATGCACAGCTTGCGCCTACTTTTGCTTCGGCGCCGTAGTCTTTTATGTTTTGGCTTAGTTGCCCGTCACAAAGTGTGTCGAATTCGCGTCCTAGTTGGCTCAGCTTCCCTTTCTTTAATAAGGGCAGACAAATACAATCAGCTTTGATTTCACCCAAGGCGTGCGCGGTCACTTTATATTTCATTATTTAGTCCGTTTGTGAGTGGCTTTAAAGCCTTCAGTTTAAGCGATTGTGCTTTGTAGGCTCAATGTTTTTACCGAGCAATTTTGTTTAAGGTCTGGCTCTAGGTCTATTAGATGCCTAGAATGCCTTCTTTAGTTTTTGCTTAGGGTCGGGTTAGGGTGAGAGGCCCTTCAGGCAGCTGCTAGCTTCAGTGGAATAGGTGAGTTCGACATTGATTATTTTTCGTTATTTGGCTCGGCAAGTATTCAGTACCATGATGGCTGTCACGCTGATTCTGCTCTTGGTGTTTATGAGTGGCCGCTTTATTAAGTATTTAGGGCAGGCTGCGTCTGGTGGATTGTCCCCAGATGTCCTGTTTGCGATTATGTGGTTCCGCTTGCCCGGCTTCTTAGAGTTGATCTTGCCTTTGGGCTTTTTTATCGGTTTGCTTTTGGCCTATGGGCGAATGTATCTCGAAAGTGAAATGACGGTACTGCACGCCTGTGGCTTAAGTCATAACCGCCTGTTGGTGATGAGCTTATTTATGTCGGCTATTGTTGCACTTATAGTGGGGGCCTTGAGTACATATTTCTCTCCGGCGGGTATGCAGCGGGTAGAGCAGATATTTCAAGAGCAGTCAAAAGTCACGGAGTTTGAAATGTTGTTTCCCGGGAAGTTTCAGAAGCTGAAATCCGGGCAAAGGGTGACCTATACCGAGTCGCTTAGCGAAGACAAAAAGATATTGTATGACGTGTTTATTTCCGAGCCTTCGTCCAACGGTGAGGGGATGACGCTTATGTATGCCGAGACCGGTAAGCAGGATGTAAATGAAGATACCGGAGAACGATTTCTGGTGCTTAGTAATGGTGCCCGCTATGAAGGGGTTCCGGGTAAAGGCAGCTATCGCTTAGTCGAATTTGAGTCTTATGGAATAAGAATAGAGGAGCCCGATGCCGAGTCGCGCTCTGTTAAGGATGAGGCGCTGGCGACGCAGGTTTTGTTTCAATCTGACAGGCAGGATTATAAAGCGTTGTTGCATTGGCGTTTGTCCTTACCCATGCTTGTGCCGGTGATTACTTTGTTAGCGATGTCGCTGTGTCGTGTTAATCCGCGACAAGGGCGTTTTTTTCATCTATTCCCTGCCATGCTGATTTATGTGGCGTACCTAGGAATGCTGATAGTAGTAAGGAATAAATTGGCCAAGGGCGATATCGACTCAGTGCTCGGCCTGTGGTTAGTGCACGGTTTGTTTTTTGCTGTATCGGCTGTTTTGTACACGAGAGATGTTTGGCGAGCATGGCTATCTGGTTCTAGGGCGCATAGGCAGGTTAGTCATGCGCAGAATTGATCGGTACATTGTCTCGACAGTGGCATCTTCTATGCTCTTGGTTATGGCGGTGGTGCTTTCTTTGGACTTTATGTTTGCCTATATCGGAGAAATGGATGAGCTGAAGAGCGATTATCAGGTTTGGGAGGCATTTGTATTTGTGCTTACCACCTTGCCGCGACGGATTTATGATTATTTGCCCTTGGGTGCCTTTATGGGGTGCTTGATAGGCCTAGGGGCGTTTGCGAAGAATAGTGAATTGGTCATTCTAAGGGCTTCGGGCGTTTCAACGCTTAGAATTATTTTCTCGGTAATGAAGCCTGCTTTTGCCATTGTATGTTTTGGCATGTTTCTGGGGGAGTACGTTGCACCCTTGACCGAGAAGATAGCGCAAAGCCAGCGCGCGGTGTTGCAAGGGGCTCAGGCGAATGTTGCGGCACAACGAGGGGTGTGGCACCGAGAAGGCGACACCTTTATGCATTTTAATGCGGTGGAGCCTAACGGGGTGCTGCATGGTATCGCTCTGCACCAATATGACGGCGGCAGGAATCTCATTGCGTCGCGTTTCGCTAAACGAGGACTTTACCAGAGAGGTGAGTGGGTGCTTCAGGATTTGAGTGAAACTCGCTTTGAAGGTGATCGCGTGCTGACAAGTTCGCGCCCCTTTTATGTATGGGAAACCGAACTGACGCCTTCTGTGCTAAATGTATTGATCGTCAAGCCAGAAAATCTCTCGGTGTCCGGGCTCTATACTTACTCCCAGTATTTGCAGCAACAGGATCTGAATGCCTCGCCCTATTTGTTAGCGTTTTGGAAAAAGTTGCTCCAGCCATTATCTACCCTGGCATTGGTGTTGGTGGCCATCTCCTTTGTGTTTGGTCCTCTTCGCTCGGTAACAATGGGGTTTAAGGTGTTCTGTGGTGTCGTGGTTGGTTTGCTGTTTAAATACGTTCAAGACCTGCTCGGTCCGACCAGTCTTGTTTTTGGTTTTGATCCAGTATTGGCGTCGCTGGTGCCACTTTTGTTTTGCGTGATGTTAGGGCTTATTCTGCTTCGCAGGGCAGGGTAGTCGGGCCAGTTTGAGTACGGGTTCTCGCTTCTGTGAGTTGTGTTTACTTACATCTTGAAAGCGGCTGCTTTTTGAGCTAAGATCGCGGAAAGCTAAACGTTATACGTGTTAGAACTATATAAGAAGACAACAACAACTGGGAGATAAAAACAAATGAAAGGCCTCAGCAAACTAGCCTTGGTCACGGCGATATCTGCAGTATCATCTGGAGCGCTAGCCGAACTTGCGCTTCTCGATGATGAAGGTATGCAGGACGTTACCGGTCAGGCGGGACTCACAATTGATGTCGAAACCCAGTGGGAAATCGGCGAATTTGCTTACCACGATGCAGGTTATATATTACTGCAAGGTATCCGCATGGGTGGTAATTCCTTCGGCAATGGTACAGGCACCGGCGGCTCAATGCTCGATAACCTGCGTTTAGAAGTGGACGTAGCGGGAGCGGGTGAATTGCTTGCCTATGGTTTCTCCAATATGCGTGAAATCGCAGCAATGTATGTCAGCGAAGGTAATGGTGATACGCGTTTTATCGACGTAGCTGGCGGTGTTGATTCAACCCGTGGTAACGCGGCGATTGATGCTGAAAAGAGCTATGGCGATGGCGACTTGGTCATCCATTTTGACTTTACTGACGGCTGGGCTAACGAAGGTGGCGTGGCGCAGTATTTGGCGAATAACCGTTTTAATACTGATGATTACACCACAGCGGAATTAGTGCTTGAGCACGCAGTTGATTTTCGTATAGAGATCGACGGCATTGGCTTGGCTAGCTCTACTTATACCGTTGGTTCTGCTGGTTTGGATGTTGATGGCAACCATACTACGGGGCTGCATGAAGGTGCTGCTGGCACAACTACCTTGATTAGCCAGTTAGGTATGCAGGGTTACTTGGGGCCAGAAGATTTGCATATTCAAAATAACGGTAACGGTTTTGGTGCTGATGGTTCAGGCATTAATGGTGTTGCTGGTTCGGGTAATGCAGATTCCAAAATTACGTGGAGTTCTTACTTCAAAATTACTGATCTAGATTTGTACATCGATATTGCTGGCGTTCAAATCCGCGATATGGAAATACATAACGAGCGTGGTGATAGAACAGGTCTTGATGGTACGTCATCTTTTGACTTTGCTCACTCTATTCGCGAGATTTACGCAGTTAAAGATGCGGTTGTTAAAGCGGATGAGTTGTTGACTGGCGGAACCGGCTTTGTTGACGGTGTTGCGATCAATACACGTTTCAAAGGTGATATTGATATTCATCATATCTCATTCGGTGATACCGGTACGTCTATCGGTGAAATCTATATTACCGATATGGAATCAGATACACGCTGGACAATTTCTGCCCACTAAGCGTTTAGTCTGAGATATAAAAAAACCAGCCTTTGTGCTGGTTTTTTTAT
>JBFJVR010000168.1:0-6077 GCA_041624095.1 Oleiphilaceae bacterium | reverse complement strand
CCTTCCTGCTAAGCGAGCTAATACTGTTCACCCTGCAACGCCGCAGCGATTATGACTTCACGCGATATGCCATCGCCGCTATGGACAGGCGCATTGAACGCTTCATAAAAGAACAAGGGCTGGCCGACAAAAAAGCGCTTCTTGAGGCGCTTATTGAAGGTGACGAACAATGCATACAGTCGCTGATCCAAACCTTAACCGTTACTTACACACGTTTTTTTCGCGATACGGATTACTTCCAGTTGTTAAATGACGAAGTCCTGCCGCAGTTGAAAGCCTACCCTAGTATCCGGGTCTGGTGTATGGCTTGCTCAAGCGGCGAAGAAGTCTACTCTTTGGCAGTACTGCTCGACGGTATAGGCATACTGGGGAAAACCCGCATCATCGCCACCGACATCAACACCCGGGCACTTGCAATCGCCAGTAATGGGGCCTACGAGCTCTCGCGCCTGGACGAGCTGAAAAACAGCTTTCGAGACCTAAAGCTCCCGGCGGATAAAACCTTACTAGACTATATCGACATCAGCGAACAACATCAGCAGTTTCAGTTTAGTAATAAGCTGCGCAAGGCCTGTAAATTTACCGAGCACAATCTGGTGCTAGATGGCTCATTAGGCAGCTTCCACCTTATCTGCTGCCGTAATGTACTTATTTACCTCAAACCAGAGGAACAAGACCGGGTTACACGCGAGCTTATTGTGCCCTCTCTTGAACTGGGCGGGTATTTAATGTTGGGCGAAGCAGAAAACCTGAAAACAAACGAACACCTGCTCGACATTACCAAGCTCGACCTGGGTAGGAACATCTATAGAAACTCGGCAGGTGATTACAATTTTGACTAGACTAAACTTAGCTGGAGGCATTCATTTTGAGTGTGTATAGCATCGCTGAGTCTATCGAAACGATTGTTATTGGCGGCTCCGCCGGCAGCCTTGAGCAACTGCCCTTGGTACTGCAAAACTTGTCGCCTCAAAATTGCCCTGCAATATTACTCGCCATACACCTTAAACAAACTCAAGGTGGTACTAAAATGCACGAGGTATTGGATAGCATGCTTAAGCTAGACTGTGTAGAAGCAAAAGACGGCCTTCCTCTTACTACTGGAACGCTCTACTGCGCGCACCCTAACTATCACTTGGTGCATGACCCCGACCAACGCTGTTGCCAACTCTATGATGACGAACCCCTTGCCTATGCTAAACCTTCGATAGACCTGCTATTCAATTCATTCTGCAATCAACACGCAAAAAACACACTAGCCATCGTATTATCAGGTGCCAATAGCGATGGTAGCGAGGGCCTGCGTAATCTCTTCGATAGCGGTGCGCATTGTGTTGTAGCTGATCCCACATTAAGCCACTTCCGTACAATGCCCGAAGCAGCCTTGGCCAGGGTCCCCAATGCCACGGTGCTCAACCCTTTAAACCTGAAACCATGTTTAAAAAGCGAGTAAGCTGCTATGAAAAATGCTGCTGAACATAATGTTGTTGAGAGTAATATTGCAAACATTCTTGTGGTCGACGACTTAGACGCCAACCTTTTTGCCATGCAACGCATGATCGAACCTCTGGGCGTCACTATCACCTCTGCGAGCTCCGCGGCCGAAGGCTTGCGTGTCTTGTTGAACCAACACATAGACGTGCTGGTACTTGACTACTCCATGCCGGGCATTAACGGGCTGGAAATGGCCAAACTGGTAAACAAGCAGTTTCGCGAACCACCGCCTATTCTGTTTGTTACCGCTCATGGTCAAAATGTGCCAGGCCTGGAAGCCGCTTGTTATGAGCTGGGCGCGATGGACTTTATTGAAAAGCCGGTACGTGAAGAAGTACTGCTGTCGAAGCTTAAAGTGCTGATCACCCTGACCCAGCAACGCGAAACCATGCGTACCTTAGCCAAAATAGACCCCGTCACCAAGATCAAAAATCGCCTGGCCTTTCAGGATGCATTGAAACAAAACCTGTCGCTAGCGGTTCGCCAGGAACGCATGATGGCGGTGATCGCGCTTGATTTAGATGATTTCAAGGGGGTGAACGATCACTACGGCCATGCCGCGGGCGACGCCCTGCTTAGAGGCTTTGCCGAACGACTATGCCTCGCAGTGCGCGACTCGGACACTGTCGCACGCGTGGGGGGCGATGAATTCGTTATTATGCTAACCAACATAAATAGTAGCGACGATGTCGCTCTGGTCGCGAATAAAGTGCTGCGCGCCTGCGAACAAGCGGTGAAGTACGAGGGGCTCGCGATTCCGATTAAAACCAGTATTGGCTGTGCCATGTACCCGCATCATGGCGATAGCGGCGCTAAGCTGATGAAGGCCGCAGATGTTGCGCTTTACCAGGCCAAGCTGGGCGGCAAAGGACGCTTTGTTATTTTGCAGGAAGGCCACAGCAAAATCAGCAGCACAACCGATATGCAAGACCTTATGGCGCTTTACTATCAACCCCTTTTCGCCCCTGGCAGCAAGCAGCCCGTGGGAGTAGAAGTACTGAGCCGTATAGACGAATCTGAAAAGTTTGGCGGTACCGAAAATATCATTCGCCACATGCGCCAAATCGGTAACGGCAGTATCTTCGAATCTACCTTACAAAACATGATCCGAGACGATTTTGATACGCTCAACCCTCCCTCGCTCGACAGCCAGTTTTATCTCTTCCTCAATGAATCTCTGCCCGAACTTAAAAGCCAGAGTTACGTAGAACATCTGGTTGCCCTGCAACGGGATCTTGCAAAACAGCACATTTGCCTGGTACTCGACCTTACCGACTGGAAAAACCTAGCCAAGCCTGAGTCGATACTAAAGTCATTGCAACCCTTACGCCGCCAAGGCGTTAAACTATGCCTGCAAGGCGTCGGCGAGCTCGATATTCCGGTAGGGCTGATCTCGACCTTGTCGATCGATTTCGTCAAAATATCGATTCCCATTGTTGCTAGCATCACCAAAAGCGACCAAAGCAAAGGCACCGTAAAAGCCATTGCTGTACTGGCTAAATCACTCGACTTTGCCACCATTGCTCTGGGCGTCGAGACAGCCGAGCAATATCAAGAGCTCAAGTTGCTCGCTTGCGATTATTTTCAAGGCAGCTATTGGTCGCTGCCTATCACTTTGAATGACCTGCAACGCAGATGGCTAGATCAAAGCAGGATCGACCTTAACTAGCTTGCTTGTTCCCGCCATAGCCAAGGATGTTAATATCAAGCTTTGTTGCTTCGGGCCACCCCGAAATAGATAGCCTGAATCAATTCAGAGTGAACCTTAAGCAGCTTTATTTTTGCCTTCGCTGAGCTCTACTTTTGCCAACTGAAAGTCGGCAAATTCAGGCCTAGACATTTCCTCAACCCATTGCCGCCAGGTATAGGGCCACATAGCTGGGTCGCCGTCTTTATCAAGATACCAGCTTTGGCAGCCCCCAACCCAAACGGTTTTGGACATCCCCTTTTTTAGATAGGCATTAAAACGTGCCATTGCCTCGGGTTTTACGTCAATTTCGTCAAATTGCGCGTCGCGCCATGCTTCGATTACCTGCAGCACATAGCCGCACTGCACCTCACTCATAGCGATCACCGAAAAGTTTCCGATCGGCGTATTTGGCCCAAGCATCAGAAAAAAGTTGGGGAACTGAGGAATAAACAAGGAGCGGTAAGCCTGAACCTTATTGCACCAGACCTCATCTATCGACACCCCGTTCTTACCTTTCATGTCCATTGGACGCATAAAGTTAAACGGGTGAAAACCGGTGGAGTACACGATCACGTCGAGCTCATGCAGGTGCCCGTCTTTGGTTCTTATTCCGCCCGGTTCGATGGCTTCTATCCCTTCAGTAACCAGATCCGCATTGGGCTTTTGAATCGCTTCGTAAAAGGTGCCATTGGCAATTAAACGCTTGCATCCGACTTTGTAGTCGGGTCTCAGTTTTTGGCGTAGCTCGGGGTCTTTAACGCTGCGCCATAAATTCAAATGGCAAAACAAACTCACCAGCATGTGCTGTATTTTATGCCCGGTCACCGCCTTGGAGAAAATATGCTCTACCCCTCTTGTATACCAGCGTCTCAAGCGATGCAGCAGGCTTGGGTCCTTGCGGCAGCGTTCTTTATGCTGCTCGCTGTAGTTGCGGTCGGGTACGTTTACGATCCATTGCGGCGTACGTTGAAATACCGCCACCTTTGAGGCCACTTTGACCAGCTCGGGAATCGCTTGGCAGGCCGTTGAGCCAGTGCCTATCACCCCAATACGCTGGTTCTTCAAATCAACACTGTGATCCCATTCAGCGGTGTGAAACTGGGCTCCGGTAAAGCTTGCCATGCCTTTTATGTCTGGCTTAGCCGGGTGGTGAAGTATGCCGGTGGCACTCAGCAGAAAATCTGCTTCGTACTCTTTATTGCAATCGGTTTTAACCTTCCAACGCCCCGCCTCGTAGTGCGATGAGCTTACGGTTTCGTTGAAATGAATGCAGTCTTGCAGACCATACTTTCGTGACACTTTTTCAAAATAAGCTTGAATCTCGTCGCCACGGGCAAAGCGATGACTCCACTCCGGATTGGGCTCAAACGAGTATGTGTACATGTGTGCAGGTATATCACAGGCCACGCCGGGATAGGTATTTTCGCGCCAGGTGCCGCCCACAGTATGCTTTTTCTCGATCACGGTTAAATCGGTGATGCCCTGCTCCCGCAGTTTGATCATCATGAGCATTCCAGTCATACCCGCGCCAATGATGATCACCGAAGGATTACGTTTCTGCTTGCTGTGCACGTTTCTTCCCCTATCAATTTCGTATGTGATAAAGCGCTAAACCAAACCTTATCGCGCAATAAGGTATGAATACAAAGGCCCGATGAATACAGCTTAACCTGCGACCAACACCAAATGAATGTTGCTGTCGGCCTATATATGTGAATTTCGGCCATATCCAGATAAGCGCTTGAGTGCTACACTCACTGCGGCACCTATCGCCAGCAAAGGATACGCTTGGGCCTTGGCTAAACAGGCAAATGCGATGAAGTCACTTTGTTATTATTTCGTTCAACCCTAAGTGAAGCTCGGCAATAGAGCAAGGCTAAATTGTTAAGGCACGAAAATACCTCAAGCAAACTGCTTAGCGAGGGATACAGCAATGAAAACCAGGCATCACATTAAGGCGATACAACCGGCACTTGCGGCGATGCGGGCGCTTGGTTTTTCGGCCACGACGTGCTTCGAAGGAACCGGCATCGACGCCAGCCAGCTCGATGGCGCCGGCGAGGGCATCAGCCTCAAACAGGAACTGGCCTTTCACCGCAGACTGCTACTACTTGCCAACGACCCCTTAATTGGCCTTAAGCTTGGCGAAGCGTATCGGCTAGAGAGTTATGGCGTGCTCGGCTACGCCATGCTGAGTTCCGCTACACTGGGCGACGCGCTTGCCTTGGCAACGGAATTCGATTTACTGACTTTTACCCATTTTAAGATCAAACTCCTGCACGAAGGCGAGTTTGCTATTCTGGCACTACAGCAACAAGGAAGCTTTGCGCCCGATTTACTGCAGCTGTACGAAGACCGTGAACTGGCAGCGATGATTGCCGGTGGAGAGTACGCACTTGGCTACAAACTGCAAGCAAGTAAAGTGCATCTTATGCACGATCACGGCGAACAACAAACACGCTACGAGGGCTATTTTTCGTGCCCTGTCGCTTTTAACTGCCCCGAGACGCGTTTCTATTTCGATGCGCAGCAACTCAAGGTTGCGATGCCGCTACGCGACCCCGAGACCTCTCACTTTTGCCGAGAACAATGCGCGCGCTTACTGGCTTCACTAACGCACTCAGGCGGATTCGCAGAAGAAGTGCGGCAACGGCTGATTAGCGCACATCGGGCTTTTCCCAAAATCGAAGAGCTCGCCCAGTCGATTCATATCTCCGCCCGTACTTTGCGGCGCAAACTGGCACACGAAGGCTGTAGCTACCAAGGTCTGGTTAATGAGATTCGCTATACCCTCGCCCTGGATTACTTGAAAGCCGGAATGCGTACCGAGGGGATTGCAGAGTTATTGGGATATAGCGATGCAAGCAACTTCTCGCATGCCTTTAAACGCTGG
>JBFJVR010000167.1:0-6081 GCA_041624095.1 Oleiphilaceae bacterium | reverse complement strand
TTTATCGCACTATCGTATAGGTTTACGCGGGCTCTGGCGACATTACCGAACCAACTGATCGACATATTTGTAGGCAACTCATGATCCGAAAGTTAATTGTGACCTTTTTCCTGCTGTGCACTTTTAGTGCGCAATCCATTTTTGCCTCGCCAGAGTTAAATCCGGATCATCCCGACCGGTACACGGTTGTAAAGGGTGATACGCTTTGGGGCATTTCCGAGCGGTTTTTGAAATCGCCTTGGTTATGGCCAGAGGTCTGGCACGCCAACCCCCAGATTGCTAACCCGCATTTGATTTACCCTGGTGATGTGATAGGCCTAGTATATATTGACGGCCAGCCACGTTTGACAACCTTAAAAGCCGGGCCTAACAATGGTGTGGTGAAGTTGAGCCCGCAAATCCGTTCTACGCCAATCTCGACCGCAATTCCGACTATTCCGCTCGAAGCAATTAGCAGCTTTTTATCGCAGAATAGAATTGTTGCCCCGGAAGAAATGGAGGCCGCGCCTTATGTACTTATTGGGCGCGAACAGCACCTTATTACTGGTGCTGGTGATACCGTATTTGCCCGCGGGTCCGCTGAAGGTGAAGAGCGATTGGCAGTATATCGAAAGAGTGAAACCTATATCGACCCCGATACCGAAGAGTTTCTTGGACTCGAAGCAAAATCGATTGCTACTACGCGGGTAGAAGACCAAAGTGGCGAAGTTTTGACCCTTAAAGTGATTCGTTCTAACGAAGAGTTGAGGCAAGGTGACCGCCTATTGCCGACAGAAGATCGCGTGATAAATTCCACATTTACGCCGAGTAAGCCAGAGGGCGATGTGCGCGGTAAAATGATCTCGGTAGATTCGGGTGTGGGAAATATTGGCCAATACAATGTAGTAGTGATCAATCGCGGCGAGCGCGAAGGGATCAAAGAAGGCAACGTATTAGCAATATATAAGAGTGGTGGCCTAGTTCGGGACCCTTATACGAAAGAAAAAATAGAGTTGCCTGCTGAACGGGCTGGTTTGTTAATGGTATTCCGCGTGTTCGAGAAAGTCAGTTACGGGCTCATACTCAAGGCGACAAGGCCGCTTTCGGTCATGGATGAAGTTCGCACTCCCTGAAAAAACTGATTGGCGCAATTGAATATGCGCATACATTTCGGTGAAAATTAGAACGCAGGTCTGCTGAGCAGAGCCTGCGTTTTTTCTTTTTGGTCAGGGACGATCTTATGAACATCTCGAAAGCGTGTGTCCAAACGCTCGCTCTTTCTGCGTTGCCCGGTTTTGGGCTAAAAAAATTCCATATGCTTCACCAGTATTTTGGCTCAATCGGGCGCCTGTTTAGTGCGGTTGAAGCGCAAGGTGCCCTCGCTCTGGATAAGCTGAATTTGTCTGCGCCTTTACGCAGCGAAATCGTGGCTTTGATCGAGGGTTTTAGTGTCACCGGCGGGCTTTCTGATGGCATCGCTTGCTGGCTCGAGCATCAAACAAACCGCGTAATTTGTCTCGACGACGCGGATTACCCCGATATTCTGTTGCAGGTTTACTGCCCTCCACCCCTCCTGTACCTACGCGGAAATTGGCAGGCATTAAGCCTCCCTGCGCTGGCAATCGTGGGGACTCGGCGCCCCACTTCTTTAGGGCGTCGTAATGCCTACGATATAGCACGCCATCTTGCATCAGGTGGTTTGTCGGTGGTTAGTGGTCTTGCTCTGGGAATAGATGCCTGCGCGCACCGAGGGGCGCTGGATGGCGGAGGGATTACCTGTGCTGTTTTAGCGACTGGGCTGGATTCGATATACCCCAAAAAGCATCAGGCTCTGGCAGAACAAATCAGCGGGTCGGGAGTGCTGGTGTCAGAAATGCCTTTGGGTACTCCGCCCGTCCCGGGTAACTTTCCTCGGCGCAACCGACTGATTTCAGGTTTGGCCCTTGGGGTCTTGGTGGCCGAAGCAGACTTAAGAAGCGGCTCGTTAATTACGGCAGACTATGCCGTGGAACAAAACCGAGAAGTGTTTGCTATTCCGGGTTCGATTCACTCTCCGGTATCACGAGGTTGTCACCAATTGATAAAGCAGGGTGCCAAGCTGGTAGAGACTATCGATGATATTGTCCAAGAATTGGGGCTCAAAGTCTCCGAGGTGACAGAGGTGCACGATGAGGCATCGGGCAACCCGGAGTTGTCTGCTGGCGCGCAGCGACTACTCGCTAATATGGATCATAATATCAACGATTTTGATGCCTTGGTTTGTGCGTCGGGATGCTCGCCCGCGAGTGTCAATCTTTTACTGGTTGAACTGGAGTTGTCGGGCATTATTACATCTGTGCCCGGTGGCTATCAGCGAGTGAACACAGTAAAATCCCGCCTTTGAGAGCAGTCGCTATAAAGTGCCCGTTATAGAACCCGGGCCTGGCGAGTTGATTGTTACAGGCCAGTCTAGAGGGACAGCAGCATTGCCGTCACACGATAATCAAAGTGAGCATTTACAAAATGCGGCGAACGCAGTGAAGCAAGGCGGGGTAATCGCATACCCTACTGAAGCTGTATGGGGCTTGGGTTGTGACCCGCGTAATGAGCAAGCGGTACGAAAGGTATTCGAAATCAAGCAGCGGGACTTGCATAAGGGGCTGATTCTCGTGTCAGGAAACGCAGTCCATTTCGCTGCGCTTTTCGATGGCTTGAACGCAGGGCAAAAAGCGTCTGTGCTGCAGCCTCAGGACCACCCTACAACCTGGTTGGTTCCCGACCCCGACGACACTATTCCACAGTTGGTGAAAGGGGCGTTTTCGTCGGTTGCGGTGAGATTGACGGATCACCCTCTGGTTAGTGCCTTGTGTGATTTGCTTGGGCACCCCATTGTGTCGACTTCCGCGAACCCCGCAGGGCTAGAACCCGCGACCACAGAAGATAAAATCCGGCAATATTTTGGTGAGTCGCTGGCTTATATATTGCCCGGAGCGTTGGGAGGCTACACTCGGCCTTCTATAATTAAAGACCTGCAGAGCGGTGAGCTGCATCGAGAATGAGACATCAACTATGCTAGAGCAGGTAAAAAATTATCTTCAGGCGCTACAGGACAATATTTGCTCAGCGCTAGAACAAGCAGATGGCGCAGCGCAGTTTAAAGAAGATGCGTGGCAGCGCGAAGAGGGCGGTGGTGGCCGGACGCGTGTGCTAACCGACGGCGCGGTGTTCGAGAAAGGGGGGGTGAATTTTTCGCATGTTCATGGCGCTGCAATGCCTCCTTCCGCGACACATGCTAGGCCCGAGTTAGCTGGCCGTTCTTTTCAGGCGATGGGGGTGTCTCTGGTTGTTCATCCTAAAAATCCTTATGTTCCGACCTCTCATGCTAATGTTCGTTTCTTTGTGGCCGAAAAAGAAGGGGAGGCGCCAATTTGGTGGTTTGGTGGAGGTTACGATCTTACGCCTTATTACGGCTTCGAAGATGACTGTCGTCATTGGCATCAGGTTGCGGCTAATGCATGCAGTGATTTTGGCGAAGAGGTTTATCCCAAATACAAAGCGTGGTGTGACGACTATTTTTATTTGCAACATCGTCAAGAAGCGCGTGGCGTAGGCGGCCTGTTTTTTGATGACCTGAATGAGTGGGGGTTTGAGCGTAGCTTCGGTTTTATGCGGTCCGTCGGAGACAGTTATCTCGACGCCTACCTGCCCATCGTGGAACGCCGTAAAGCCTTGCCTTATGGGGAGCGGCAACGTAATTTTCAGCTTTATCGTCGTGGGCGCTATGTCGAGTTCAATCTGGTGTATGACCGCGGCACCTTGTTCGGTCTGCAATCAGGAGGGCGGACTGAGTCTATTCTGATGTCCATGCCCCCGATGGCAGCATGGGAGTATGATTTCAAGGCGGAGCCCGGGTCGGATGAGGCCGCTCTCACAGAGCGCTTCTTGCCTGCGCGTGACTGGCTAAAATAAGGTCGATGGTGCAATAAGGTCGAGCAAGCATATCTTTAACGGTCAGTACCGATACCCGGTTTGACCCAGTTGTGTTTTGAGTGGTGTGAATGAAAGACAAATACGCAGTCGTTGGAAACCCTGTCGGGCATAGCAAGTCTCCACTGATTCATGCAAGTTTTGCAGCGCAAACCAAACAGAATATTGAGTATGGCAAGATTGAGGCAGGGATAGATGATTTTGAAGCCTGTGTGCGCAGATTTTTTGCTCAGCCGGGAAATAAAGGGCTAAACGTTACGGTGCCCTTTAAAGAGCGGGCCTATGCGATGTGTGAGCATTTGAGCGAACGCGCCTCCTTGGCCGAAGCGGTGAATACTTTATATCTAGACCAAAAGGGTGAACTCCATGGTGATAATACCGATGGTGCCGGTTTGGTGCGTGACCTGACGGTGAATCATGGGATAAAACTGAAGGGCTTGCGCGTGTTGGTGCTGGGTGCCGGAGGAGCTGTTAAAGGTGTGTTGCTGCCGGTGATGCAGCAAGAGCCTGCGGAGCTGGTAGTGTGCAACCGCACGG
This sequence comes from Oleiphilaceae bacterium, assembly GCA_041624095.1. Taxonomy (GTDB): domain Bacteria; phylum Pseudomonadota; class Gammaproteobacteria; order Pseudomonadales; family Oleiphilaceae; genus PZPK01. Next base: position 1,599 of record JBFJVR010000167.1, on the reverse strand, counting down.
TTATTAAAGCTGAGGCCCTGGTAAGCCGTTTACAGCACTTGGGTCATATTCGCAGCAGTGCCTTTGATGCGCTTGAAGGTTCTTTTGATGTGATCATCAATGGTACATCTGCGAGTTTGGGTGGTGCGTTGCCGGCAATAAGTAATTCTGTTGTCTGTCCCGCTACGGTTGTCTATGACATGATGTACAGTCCAGACAAGACGGTGTTTAACCAATGGGCGCTCGATGCGGGCGCCGCAGATGCAATAGATGGCTTGGGGATGTTGATCGAACAAGCCGCCGAGGCGTTTATGATCTGGCGCGGGGTTCGGCCAGCAACTCATGCTCTTACCGTGCAGCTTCGGGGCCAGTAAATTCAATGTACTTAACACATAGGTTTCAATTATGGATTTAGCGACCCTTATAGGTCTGTTGGCCGGTATCGTTATTATTGTGTCGGCAATATTATTGGAATCCAGTTTGTGGGACTTCGTGAATGTCCCAGGGTTAGTGATTGTGGTGATCGGGACGATAGCCATAACCCTGATCAAGCATCGCATCACCTCGGTTGCCGAATCGTTCAAACTAGCCTTTGCTACTGCGTTTCTTGAGCGGACTGAGAATCCTCTTATTCTGATTCAGCAAGTCCGCGAGCTGTCTGCCGTAGTCAGGAAAGAAGGCATCCTTGGGCTCGAAAGCGCTGAGATTGAAGACCCGTTTTTGCAGAAAGGCATTGCCTTGTGTATTGATGGGCACCCGCCCGACTTTATTGAAGAGTCTTTGATACAGGAATTGGAACAGTCTATCGAGCGTTATGAGGTTGCCGAAAAAGTATTTCGTGGTATCGGTGAAACGGCGCCCGGTTTGGGAATGCTTGGAACCTTGGTTGGGCTAGTGCAAATGCTCAACAATATGCAAGAGCCCAGTTCAGTAGGCCCCGCGATGGCGGTCGCTTTGCTGACCACGTTTTATGGCGCTTTTATCGCGCAGGTCATTGCGATTCCACTAGCGGATAAGCTAAACCTTAAAGCAATGGATGAGCATCGTAACATGGCGCTGATCATTACCAGCGTACAAAATATCCTTAAAGGTCAGAACCCCAAAGTCATTATTGACGTGCTGTCTTCCTACTTGCCCCCCAAACGCCGCGAAATGCTGAGCGAGGAAGTCTAGGCTTATCATGAGAGCAATTCCGAAGCCTAAGCCAAAAAGCAGTGGCTCCGCCGGATGGATCGTCACCTTTGCCGACCTGATGTCGCTATTGCTGACCTTTTTTATCCTCTTGTTAAGTTTTTCAGAAATGGATATCAAGAAGTATGAGCTGATGGCGCGATCGTTGGCCACTTCCTTTGGTGTTTCGTTTATACAGGGCGAGGGCAAAGCCGGTGGAGAAGTTATTTTTGCCGAGCCGCCGCCGTCTGCAAAAACCGATGAAGTTATGCCTGATATGCAGGAGCTTGAAAAAGAATTTGAGGCCTTTGAAGAAGAGGAAATCCAGGTATTGGAGGATCAGCCAGAGAACTTCGCAGAGATAAAACAAATTGACCAGAGCATTGAACGTCTAACAGAAAGTCTGGTGGATCAGCTTGAAAACGAGATACTGTCCAATGCTTTATCGGT
>JBFJVR010000166.1:0-6140 GCA_041624095.1 Oleiphilaceae bacterium | reverse complement strand
GAGTTTGCTCGCAGAATTAATTTGGCGGTTTTTTCTGCCTGCAAAAAATTACCGGCCTGAGCCAAGCCCATTAATTGTTGTTTTAGAACGGCAATCTGTATCGGGTTCATAGACAGAGACATTTCCTTCGAAAATAGATGCTTACAAGGCCAGCATCATACCCTATACCGCCCCTTTTTGACGATGAACCGTGTCTCTTTGTAAGGCTTCAAGAACGAAAAATGTGAGCGGATAATTACAACAACCAAGATCAAAACAGGCTTGCGCGGCGATGCTGGAAGGGGAGGAAGGGAGAAAAGAAACAGGGCAAAGCATTCCATGCGTCGCCCCATATAGTGTGCATCCTTTGCGAGTCCTTACGCTGCTTCATCCTTGGTATTCCTGATGGCACAATCCTATGGCCGCTGCCTTCCGTGACGCTATAATCATAGTAAAGTGCACAAATCTCGGCCAGTCGTCATAACTTAAAGCCTTGTGCGAGATATCCTACACCACCGCTGTATCATTGGACGCTTCGTCTTCATCGACAGCAACAACGAACTGGATCGTCTTTCTAGACCAATCTACTTGCTTCAATCTGACTTTAATTGGCATATCAAGCTCAACAGACAAGCCCTTTCCTTTCAAGGTCATCAGGGTTTGATCGAAGCTATATTTTCCGTCCATTTCTTTGGTGGACACAAAGCCTTCAATACCGTTGCTGCTTAGGCGAACCTGAAAACCGGAGGAAAAGACCCGGACGACACTGGCGTCAAGAACTTCATTTTTCAAACTGCCGACAAACTGACATTTTAGCCACTGTTCAACATCATAGACTGCACCGCGCGCAGCAAACCAGCTTTGCTCAAGCTGCTCAATATGTTTAGCTGAAAGCAGCTCTGCTGCGCCTTTACTCAACACCGCTTCAATCTGCCGATGTACTAAAAAGTCATTGGCCTTCCTTAAAGGGGACGTAAACGTCGTGTAAGCTGGCAAGCCCATACCAAAGTGAGGTTGAGCATCCAGGCTTGGCCTGCTTTTATCTAGCTGCCGCGAGATCAAACTATCGTATTTAGCGAGCGCAGTATCTGAACGTAAGGCGCGCACCACCTCAACAAACTCGTTCAAGTCAGACAGGTTTTTACCTGCGAGCGGAGGAATATGTTCTTCAATAACCTTGTTCAGCGGAGCGAGACGGTCTGTTCTGACTCCCGGATGAGAAATGAAAACACCAGGTATGGCCTTGTCCACCAAAAAGGTTGCAACACTCCTGTTTGTTGCAACCATACACTCTTCGACAAGCCGGTGAGCAGAGCCGACTACGCGCTCACGAATGCGGCTAATCTTTTTGTCTTCTCCCAGTTCAATATAATATTCAGCCCGCAATTTGTTTGCTAAGGCATGATGCTGGCGCCATTCTCCCAAGGCACTGGCAACTCGATTCAGCTCGTTTAACTGTTCTGCGAGCTCGTCCGAAATATCGCTTGGCACGACCCTGTTATCCAGATAGTTGCTGACCTCCGCATAACTCAATTTTTTAGCCGACTTAATGCTGGCGTTTTCGATCTGGAAAGCGGTAACTTCGCCATCGGCGGTAACGTGCATCTCGACCACTTTTGCCAAGCGCACTTTACCTTCTACAAGAGAGCATAAATCGCCAGCGAGCTTCTCGGGCACCATCGGAATCTGTTGCCCAGGGAAATAAACCGACGTCCCTCTGGCAACACATACCCGTTCAATTTCGGACGCGGGCTCGATTAAGGCTCCCGGGTCGGCAATCGCAACCCTCAACAACCAGCCAGAATCCGTTTTTTCGACCCAGAGCGCATCGTCCATATCGACCGTCGAGCTGGCATCAATAGTCACAAACGACAAGCTGCTGTAATCTTTTCGGTCCGCACACTTTGCTAATACCAACGCCTCATCATAAGCCTGCAGTTCTTGCTCTACCTTTTCGTTCCACTGCGTGCTGATGCCGTGCTTTGCAATAGCGTAACGCCACTCAATTCCCGCTTCTGTCTCGTTACCCAGCACTTCTTCAATTGCAGCCTGTGCTTTGCCTGTCTTGTAGGGGTGTTGGGTCAATTTGCATTTGACTAAATTCTTCGCCGCGGCATTCTTTCTTTTCTGTGGCGGAATGAATATCCAGTTCGACAAGCCGGGAATGTCTGCTTCTACAAAGTGCGCTTTGCCCTTAACAACATACTTCCCAAAAAAGTGCTTTGTCGGTGACTCTAGCAAGCGCTCAATAATTGCTACCGTTTTGCTTTTGGGCTCTTTCTTGATCTCTACTTCAATCCTGTCGCCTGGCAGTACTTTTTGCATTTCATCGGGTGGCAGGAAAACATCCTTCCCGGAATCCAATGTGACAAAACCAAATTTGTTACCCGTTCCTTTGACCGTGCCTTTTGCTAAGTTCCGGCTGGCCTTAATTTCGGTTTTGAGTTGCTTCAGTTGATTTAAAGCATTGAGTTTCAACATGAAAAAATTCCTAATTATTCTGGGATGCCTTAATCACACCAAAAGCTTTCATCAACGGTGCAGGTATCATTAATGCGATAAAATAAAGTTAGTGCTTACTTGGAAATGAGCGTAAGAAATTCGCTTCGAGTTGCTTGCGAGTCTCTGAACCCACCAAGCATAACTGAAGAGTTCATCGTAGAGTTTTGTTTCTGCACACCACGCATCATCATGCACATGTGCTGAGCCTCGATTACAACCGCAACCCCTCTGCTTTCGGTGACTTCTTGCACGGCATGCGCTATTTGCAAACTGAGGTTTTCCTGTATTTGTAATCTTCTTGCGAACATATCAACAATTCTGGCGAATTTTGAAAGCCCCAGAACTTTGCCTTTCGGCAAGTAAGCTATATGACACTTGCCGATGAACGGCAACAGGTGATGCTCACACAATGAATATAGTTCGATATCTTTTATGATCACCATCTCGTCATTTTCCGAGGCAAATACGGCACCATTTACGATATCGTCGAGCTTTTGCGTATAACCCTGGGTAAGAAAGCTCATCGCTTTGGCTGCTCGCTTCGGGGTATCCCGCAAACCTTCACGTTCGCTGTCCTCACCTAGGGCATCAAGAATGGCTTTGTAGTGTTCAGAAATGGCGTCAATCATTGCGTCTACCGATTAGAATCATTCGCATTAAAACGCGACAATCTAACACGTGGCGCGGCCTTGTGAAAATTTTTTTCAGAAAGAGTGCTCAAGCCATCTAGGCCTTGCATACGCTTTTAGTCAGCAGTGACGAGTAAGTTCGCCTCCAATTCGGCGCGAATGGCATCTGCCTCAGCCTTAAGCACCTGATACCTCAGCGAGTGGGGGGCAGAACTTGCCTTTTCGGCTTGTCCGCATTTGTCGTCATATAGCTTTTGCAATCTGGCTATTTGAGAAGCCTCTTCGTAGCACATAGTCTACCTCCTGAGATCGTTTGCAAATTGCCGATGTTAAGCTTGATATCGGCAAACAGAGACGAATCCTTAGAGTTTTCTCGCTTCATTGGCGCCATGCTCTGCGTTATCCGCTCCTGTTTACTTATTGAGTTGCAAACTACCTGCCACTACATGCAATCATTAACAAGATGACACAAGCAAAAATAATAGTTCTTTAAATCAGCAACTTAAGAATGGCACAAGCAAAGGATCTGTACAGCTAAGTCGACATAACTAAGGAGGGGTGTAAAAATTGTCAACAGGTGGCATTTTTTTGCCACCTGTTGAGAGGGGAACAATTGACCCGCGAGGGCAAGCGGCTCTAATCTAACGCGAAAGCTGCCCTATTCGGTCAACCAGCTGCTGACAAAGATTCAATGTTGTATCACTATCATTCGCTGTTGCCTGCAAGGCAGAAAGAATCGCATTAATATCCGCTTTAACTTGCTCTCCCTGAGCCATCTGGTCGCCCAGACTGCTGACTAAGGCCATCGCAGTTTCTGCACTACCTGTTGCTTTTTCTTCCATACCGGCCAAATTACTCAGCGTTTCTCCGGCAATCGTAACGCTGCTGTTGATGACTTCGGCGACTTCTTGCTGTTTCGCAATGACCGAATTAGATATCTCGGTAATCTTGGTAATTTCACCTTGGATTTCCTCGGCAGATTCGTTAGAGGTGTTGGCCAGTTGCCGCACTTCATCTGCTACAACCGCAAAACCACGCCCATGCTCACCCGCACGTGCTGCTTCGATGGCCGCATTGAGTGCCAGCAAGTTGGTCTGGTCTGCAATGGCTTTGATCGACTCCAATAATTTGCTAATTGTCTTATTACTTTCATCGAGGCTTTCTAACAGAGAGGTAAACTCTGAAATGTACCTAGACGAGGTTTCAACGTTGTCAGAAAGCTGCCGCATATCGGCATTGCATTGCCTTGATAGCTCAGAGGTTTCCGTAGCCGAGTCACCTGCATGTTGTGCAGAGCTCAGTATAAGCTCACCCTGACTGACCTGAGCCTCGACACCTCGGCTGGCATCTTCCATACGCCTTAGAAAAGTATTGGATGTCTGCCGGGTATTTTCAACAGATGACGCAATTTGCCTAACCATCTCGACGGGATTATCCGCCAGAAGCTTATCCAGGAGAGCCGCTTTTTGCTCTAAGGTCGAAAGCGCCATTTTATCGATCGCCACCTCGTTTGCATGCAATGCGTTTTTTCCTAATCCAAACATATCAATACCTAATTATGTGTTGCTTAGACACTACTCAATTCCAGTGTGCACCTTCCACTATCAAATGCTGGGTAGTAGGTCGTTGTGAAGTTTAGTTAACCATTATTTGTAGGCAGTGCTGCCATTCTTTATCGTAAGCTATCGGCATACCACTAAAAAACCTGAGTGGGACACCAGTAATATTTATTATTTTAGTCAGGAACTAGAAAAAAGCCCGAATTTATACTGCGTTTATCTACGCTTAATGCGCTTTCTTTTCTTCTGCACTTCTGAACGCTCGGTGCCAGTCATCTTCATTTTCAGTCAGTTCACATGGAATAATCCGATATTTCACTTCTATATCCACCTGCCCCTGATAGTCATACGCCTCGCTAGCACGCACTAAATCCTCGGCGAGATATACGGCATTTTCAACACCTGTATTAACCAAGAGGCAAACGAAACTGTTGTCGGCATAGCGACATAGAATATCGGTATTCCTCAAACGACTGCTCCAGACTTGGGCAAGCTCTCGCAACAAATCGTTCGTTTTGCTATCACCGTGTTTACTGACACACTCTGCATGATTATTGAACACCAGCATCACCGCAGCCGATTGAATCTGGTAGCGTCGTTTCATTTCGATTGCTTTTTCCATTTCAATTCGTAGCAACTCTATATTACCAAACCCGGTCACGGGGTCAGTGGTAACACTGCGCTCCAGCATGCGATCGAGCGCCGCGACTCGACGGACCAGAAGGTTGGCAAACAGCCCAGTCATTAAAGGCACTAATACATAGCTTGCGATATCAGCCAGTCCCTCCTGCAGAATCATCAACCACGCCAGGATAACGGTAACGACTAATATGATGGCGTTGGCATTGCCACGGCGTAACAATCCATAAGAACTCAAGACTAACAATGCCAGCCATTCGATGCCGTCACCCTGAATACCAATCATCGAAAGCATACAGAGCCACAACAAAAGTGTACCAACACTGGCAAGCGCGAATGGTTCGACTTTACGGTTGAGCTTAAGCAAACATAGACCTGCCATAAGGGCAACGATCAAAAAACCTGCTCCCATCCAGCCACTTCCCTGCCAGATCGAGCCCGCGCCAAAAAACATGGCGATGAGTAATTGCGCAACAAGCGAAAGCGCAGACAACGACTTTCGGAAGGATAAGGGTTTATCGGGGCTTAAAGCGCGCATCCTGATTATCGCGCTAGGCGACATGCTCCGGTATAAGTGTCTCGAGATAGTCCAGGTTAGGGATCACGGCGGCTTCACCGTCAACGACAACCATAATCTCGTCGGCCTTCCCGGTCTTTTTACGCGATTTTTTTATTAGCTCCTCACTGATTTTAACCAAGCGTGGAATCCCCTGTGTGACGATAGCAAAGAACCTCGTGCTGCCTTGACCGATCGAGTTGATGACAGCGATACGGGCATTTTTGGAGCGCCGGACTGTCTCTGCCCCGCTTGCAAATTCGTAAGACAATACAG
>JBFJVR010000165.1:0-6140 GCA_041624095.1 Oleiphilaceae bacterium | reverse complement strand
CCAGCCATGTGATAGCCCATTACTCCCAGTCCGATAAAGAGTACTTTTTGCGTCATAGCTTTATTCCTATAATCAGGTCGTATTATTGGGGCTAAACTAGTGTTTTTCGATCGCTGTGCGCAGTGCCTCGACTCGTTTGCGGTTTTCCCCCAGGTCACTGTATCCGAGCCGGGAAGCCGAGCGCACATGTATGGTTTTGCCATCCGGGGTGAACAACAGCTCTAAGTCGTCGACAAAGCCCATTAAGGCGCTGGTAAACTCGGCGTACAGATAGTGCTCGCTGTCTACGATCAGTTGTGCATTCTCGTTATTGGCGATCCAGTCGATTATCAGTTGCTTGGCGTCTAGCTTGGTGGACTTATTGAGTGCCGCGATATGGTGTGTGGTGTCGTCAGGGTCAGCGAGGCTGCTGACGCAGTTCGGGCTGTCGGGGCAGGGCAATAGTGTCGTGTTGGTGCTTCCCAGATGCTGTGGGCGAGAGCCTGAGCATGCGCTCAAACAGCCTGCGAGTATCACCACGAGGCCAAGGTTTACCATGCGCTGTTGTTTCATGTCCCGTTACCTTTTCTGTATTGTTGTTATTCAGTGGGTGGCTCCAGTGCAGGAAATTCCACCGTGAAAGTTGTTCCTTGGCCCAGTTCGCTGTTAAGCGAAATTGAACCACCGTGCTTGTTCACTACGACTTGAACAAAATTAAGCCCTAAACCGGCACCTTTTTCTCCGGATATTTCCGATTGCCGCTGCCGCCGAAAACGTCTAAAGATAAAGGGTTGTTCTTCTTTCGATATTCCCAAACCCTGATCGGTAATATCTACCTTGACCTGCTTGTTAGAGGAACACGCGACACTGACGATCACCTGAGTTGCCTGGGGGCTATATTTTATCGCGTTGTTAATGAGGTTGGTAAAGGCGCGCTCAATTAACTCTGCATTGCCATTGATCCAGCAGCTATCGACACCTTCGAGTCTGACCTTGATGCTTTTTGCATTGGCCTGATGCGCGAGGGAGTCAATACTGTTTTCGATAGCCGTAATAATATCAAACTCATAAAAGTCGTTTTCGGCACTTTGTTCTGCTCTGGTGATTTGTAAGAATTGGTCCGAAAGGTTAAGGCTGCGTTTTGCATGTTGCTCGATTTCCTGAATCAGCTCTGGTTGCCATTCTATCCTCCCTGAGCGTAACCCTTGCAGCATCGCAAGTTGCGAGACGAGCGGAGAGCGCACATCATGCGAAAGAAAGTCGATTAGCTGATTCTTCTCGCGTTGTTGTTGTCTGATGGCGCTTATATCCGACATCGTTATCATCATACCTGCATCGCTATTCGCATCGACGATAAACGGCAAGCAATGGACCAGTACGTCGCGTTCGCCAAGGTTAATCTCAAAGTTAGCCTGCTGTCCTTCTAATAATACCGCGTTGACTGCTTTGTCGACTCGGTCCATGTCGTCGGTGAAGTGCTGCAGGTGTTCCTGTACAGAGGCTCCCACTAGGGCATCCTGATCATTCCCCAGCCACTGCATGGCCCGGCTGTTACTATACACCACCATGCCCACTGGGTCTGTTACCAGCACCGCGCCCGGCATTTCTTCGAAACCTTTGGAGATGAAAATTCTCATGTCCTGCATGGCACCAATGGCGTCACGTACTTGAGAAATGCGATTCGCAATTTGTTCGTAATAGCGTTTTGGTTTTTGATAGTTTTGCGGACTAAGGTCTAATTTATCTAGAAACCCGCATATTTTTTGGCGATTAACGTCATCTGTCCAGCCAAAGCCTATTTTATAATGATCACGGCCATCTTTTAGTTTGATCCAGCTGCAATTAACGCCATGGTTCCACTTTCCGGATTGATGTAACTTGACCTGATCGAGGTTTTCTTTTTCAAAGCTATGCAGGAGGTTGTTATTTTTTACAAATACGTATTGTCGGGGTTTAAGTAAGGAGATTAATGCGAGAAACACTTTCTCGATACTGTGTTGGCCGAGCTTGCGAAAGCCCAGGTCAGGTTGCTGGTTGAGTCTTTCGAGTTCCATGCTGAGAAAACTATTGAGGTGGCGCATACGTTGCCAGCTCCATAGCGGGTAGGCCAGCAGTATGCCGATAACACTGTTGATCGGCGGGAACCAGCTACGGTCGTAAACCATAAGCGCATAACTAAAGGTTAATACCAGTGCCACGAGAAGCATCGTGTAGGGCATAACGTGAGTTGGTTTCAGCCGGGGAAATACCAGTATCGGAATCATGATAAAGGCAAAGGTCAAAAGGTAGGTCCAGAGGGCTGCGATTGGCTTGATGGCGCTGTCGTGCATAATTGCCGAGTATGCGTTTGCATGCAGCTCAACGCCCGACATAGGTGAATTGCCATGTGCTATCGGCGTGGGGATGACATCTCCCAATCCTGCCGCTGTGGCACCTACTAGCACCACTTTATCCCGAAACACCGAGGCTGGGATTTTGTCTAACATCACATCTAGGTAGCTGTAAGTAGGGTAGCTTCCACCCGGGCCGGCAAAGGGAATCAATCGGAATTGCGTATTGACCGAAATGTAGGGTGCCGCCCGTTGACTTTCGATCTGGCGAATATACTTTGCCAAGGGGTTGATTTCAGTAGCCATCGCCATCGATAAAGCTGGCCAGTGAGCGCTGCCCACGCCCGCGTTTAAGTATAGGCCTCGTGCCAAGCCATCTTCGTCGAGATCAACGTGCACGTGCCCCAGCCCAATGGCTGCGTCCACGAGTTCGGGAATGGGCAGGATCTCGGTTAAGGTATTCGAATAGCTCAGGGGGTGGATATGAAGCGGTAACAGTACATGGCCGTTTGCTTTGATCGCGTCGGCGAGCAGGGCATCGTCTTCGGGGTAGTTTTTGTCGCGTTCGGAAAAAATCACGTCGAAGGCGACCAGCGATGCATTGTAGTCGCTCAGCTTATTAATTAGTTGGGCGTGTATGGCCCTTCGCCAAGGCCACTGACCAATACCATTCAGACTTTTTTCATCGATGGCGATAATCACGGTGTCCGGGTCGATCGTAGCTGGTGCAATATTTATAGCGGCGTCGTAGGCGAGCAGGTCGAGGCGTTTTGCCGCTTGCGTGTAAACCAGCAAACTACTCACTAAAATCAGCGCAAGCGTAAGCAGGTATTGCTCGTAAGGGCGGGGCTCACTGATAGCAGATGACATAATTATTTTAGTCGGGCCATGCTGTTATTGTCCTTGATTATTTGGCTCTCAGCCTTTGCTATTCCTTTACCAATAGCTCTTTAGTCGGGCCGTACTCGGAGCGGTATAGTTCATTGCCAATGGCTTTTATCCTCGCGTAATAAGTTTTGCCAGGCGTTAGTTTGAGGTGAGCACTCGCTTTGCCCAGAGTTTCTTCTTTAAGGATATTATCAAAACGCTTTGAGTCAGATACTTGGAGTATATAGCCATTCGCATGCTTGACCGTATTCCAGAAAAGTCCAACCTGACTTTCGAGGTAATTCACGCTTAGAATTTTCACGGCTGGTAACTGGCCACGAATAGAAAATTTACGCGAATCGCTGTGATGTTCCTGACTGTTGTCACCCAAGGTAGTGACCCTCCAGAAGTATTGGCCGGGGGCTAGCGCTTGCTGAGGCTGGGCCGAATTCTCCCCGCTAAACTTAAACGTGCCATGCAGGTTTTCAAACAATTCATCGCTCGAAATTTGTAGTTTGCCCAATACAGTATCGTCTTCGAGTTGCCACGAAAATAATGGTGTGTCGGCATCGAGTATGCTGCCGTCGAGCGGAGCCAGCAGCTTCGCAGTAACGGCTTCTATTCTTACGCTGAGCTCAGAATTAGCGTCGAGCCCCTCGAAGCCTTGGTCGTCAACTGCGCGCATCGCAACGCTATAGTCGCCATTGCCGACGTTATCTAATTCGACTTCGGGTTTATTCAGGGTTTTGTTTTGCAGTATTTCGCCATCTGAGTTCTGATCACGGAGTTCAAAGCGGTATTGCTCTGCTGGGGCTTTACCTTTCCAGGTGAGTTTTGCTGGCAAATCTGTCACTGTATTTGCAAATTGGGGGGCAGGGGCAGGCGTCAATTTTACGCGGTTAATCAGGGCGCTGTTGGTGCTGACCCGCGCGCCTTCGCCCGCCTGCACCACAGTGCTGCCATGCTCGTGGCTGAACTCGACCGTTCCTTCGGTTACTTCTATCTTGGAGCCTTGTTCGGAAGTATGCAGCCTGAATTTGGTCCCTCGTACAGCCGCAACTGCCGATGGGGTGCTTATCTCATAGCGGGAGCCTTTGATCAGTGGCTTGACTTCGGTTGATATGGACCCTTTTTTTAGTCGCATTCTGGTGTCAACCATGCCGGTGTCGCCATAGTGGGACAGCTTGTTGAATATCAGGGTAGACTCTTCTTCGAGACGAATAACTGAACCATCGGCAAACTTGATGAGTGCAGAGCCTTTGCGGGTGCTTACCTCGTCGCCTACTAATATCGCCATGTTGGGACGCAAGACCTTGTATTGCGCCTCACGACTTTTTTTGATCAGTACACTGCCCGTCGTCGATAACACGCTTGCGGGTTTGGGTTGTTGCTTTAACCAGTCGATGGGTACGCGAATAATAGAGCCAGCAGCAAGCTTGCTTACATCCTCTATGCGGTTGTAGCGCACTAAATCCCCCCAGTTATGCTTGTTATCCAACAGGGATTTTGCGACAGCATGAAATGAATCAGAAGGCCGAAGCGTGTAGTGCCAGTCATTTTCCTGCGTTTTTACTTCTTCCGCGACTAAGGGCCTTATGTTGCTAAGGTAAAGCAGGCAAAAAAACGCTGCGAAGCATATAAGGTTAAACGGAAGAAAGTGTTTACAGCGACTGTTCATTACGAAGATTCGGCCCTTGTATATGGTAAGGCGGTGTTAGCTATTCGCTAACACGTTCCAGACGGTATCCATGTTGATAAATGGTTTTAACCCTGAATCCATTTTCGGGCTTGATGTTAAGTTTTCGTCTTAAACGGCTGACATGGGTGTCTACTGTGCGTGTGTTGATGTCTGAGGAAATACCCCAGACCCTTTCCAGCAGGAAGTCTCTAGACAGCAGTCTGCCGATATTTTGAAACATGAATACTGCTAAATCGAAATCTTTGTCAGTCAGTGTGACGTCTTCTCCAGCAGATAAAATCGTTCGTTTGCTCAAGTTAATCACATAAGGACCGATTTCAAGCTCTTCCTGAGTTTCTGACTCACCACTGACGCGACGACTCAATGCATTCAATCTGGCGCTAAGTTCACCGGGTCGTGCTGGTTTGACCAAGTAGTCATCCGCACCGGCATCGAGTGCCGTAATAATATCGTTCTCACTATCTCGCTGGGTCAGAAACAATACAGGAATTCGCCAGCTTAACTCAGACCGCAATTGGCGGAGCACTTCTGTTCCTTCCATGTCGGGCAATTGCCAGTCGAGTATCAGTAACTCGTAGCTATTGTGCAATACTTCATAGATAAACGATTTTCCGGTATGGAAATAGTCACAGCTATGTTGGTTTTCTATAAGCAGTGCCTGTAGGTTCTTTGCCTGTTCCACTTCATCTTCAAGCAGAGCGATTTTCATTCCTGTTCCCCTGATAAAACTTTAGTATTGTTTTTTTTGCACCCGCGGTATTCGGCGGTGAAGTTATGTACTTAATTATATTTAGAATCTTTCGCTTTTAGTGTAGATGTTTTTTCAGATTTTCCGACTCTATTTGTGATCTTCTCAGATCTGTGCCTTCGCATCAGCGTAAAGTTTGTCATTGATTGTTGATTTTTGTATTGCAAACGAAAACGGTCTGGGGCTGCCGGTGTGCAGACGCCCGTAAAATCACTCGCTAATTGGGTCGTTTAGCAGTAGTATTTTGCCGGTTTTGGCTAAATCGAGATTAAGCAGGGGTACTTCATTTGGAACGGCAGCAAAAAATAGAATCCTTACTGCGCGCTGCGTTGAAGGTGAATCATATGGAGTTGATCAATGAGAGCCATATGCATAGTGTTCCTCCCAACTCCGAGACTCACTTCAAGTTATTGCTGGTTAGCGAGGACTTCGCCGGCTGTACTAAGGTGAAGCGTCATCAGCAGGTCTATGGGCTGTTGGGGCCGCTCATGCAGGAAGGTTTGCATGCCTTGGCATT
>JBFJVR010000164.1:0-6153 GCA_041624095.1 Oleiphilaceae bacterium | reverse complement strand
TAAGCTCCTTGGCATTCAATGCCTCTAGTCAGGAGCAGATCACCAGCTTCAAACAAGAGTTTGAAAAAGGGACTGAGCGTTTTTCTCGACTTTACGACAGCTTGCAGGAGTTGGCAGAGCAGGACTCTGACATGAAAGCGCTGGTGATAGGGGTGAAAAGTAATTACGACCTTTATCGTTTTGCAGTCCAGGAAATGTTTGCCGCCAAACTTGGTGTGCTTGAAGCGCGCGAGAACATGCTTTCTGAAGGTGATGTGTTGTTGGGCATGGTCGACGATGTCGGTGGTGCCTTAGTTGAAATTCAGTACTTTATGGCACCTGAGGAATATCAGGAGCGAATGGAGCTGGTGACTGGTGCGGCAAACCAGGCTGACGTGAATATGCTTGCCGTGCTCAAGACAATTGATGAAATAAAAATCACCAACAGTATTGAGCGACTTGAAGGTGGGATGGATGATTTCCGCTTCCCGATAGAAGATTCACAGCGCTGGTTTAAAAAAGCTGAGGAGGCATTTAAGCCTTTCGGCGACCCAAGCTTTGTTGATATGGCTAACGAGGCTTATGATGCCTTGTTAACTCATATTGCAGATGTGAGACCCTCTTTCGTCGATTATAAGCGCAGTGAACTTGAGCAGGCCGTCGTCGCGAAGGCCAAGTTAGAAGAGGCCGATGCGGCGGTAAGCCAGTCTATCGGTGGCCTCGATGAGCTGCTTTCGTCAGCAGATGACCAGTTTAACCTGCTGCAGGGCGAGGTACTCGGCAGCTTGGACTTTGGTTTCAAAAGCTCCATTGTGATGTTGATTGTGCTGATTCTGTTGGCAGCGCAAAACTTTAATTCCATGCGTATGGCAATTCGCAAGAAAATGATCGATCTTGCAAAACTGAATACGATCGGCCGTTCTTTGGCCGCGGCGCAAAACCAAAACTCTGCTCTGGAAGAAGTGCTGCAAAGTATGCACGAGAAGATTGGCGTTGCTCAGGGCTCAGTATATTTGACCAACGATAAACAAGAGCTAGAGGTGCGGGCGTATTTTCCGCCTAAAGCGATTGAGCCGGGTACCACTGCGGCGAAGTTTCAGTTGGGGCAGGGCGTGTTAGGGCGCGCCGCAGAAACCAAGAAAATCATCTTCGTACCCAATACCGAGCGAGACAAGTCCTTCGTTACCCAAGAGAATGACTCACCTAAAGCACTACTTTGCGTTCCCTTGGTCGATAAAGACATGCTTGTTGGTGTGATAAACCTGTCGGGCGATGTTAAGAAAGTGTCTTTCGCTGACAGTGACTACGAGTTCGTTTCGTCGGTTGCCCGCTCCTTGGTTACCACGATCAAGAATATCCGTATGCGAGAGGTGATCGAAGAGCAAAACCGTAACCTCGAAGCGAAGGTTGAAGAGCGTACTGCCGAGCTGAGACAGAAAAACAATGATATCGCTAATATGATGGCGAATATGCATCAGGGTCTGTTTACGATCACTGAAGGTGGCCTGATCCACAAAGAATATGCGGCATATCTGGAGCAGATATTCGAAACAGACCGTATTGCTGACCGTAACTTCGCAGACCTGTTATTTAGCAATACAACGGCGGGTTCCGACTCGGTAGATCAGAATATCACAGCCGTTGACGCCATCGTCGGCGAAGACGAAATGATGTATGAGTTTAATTCTCACTGCCTGCTTACAGAGATGAAGATCAAGTTTGACGAAGGTCGCGAAAAAATCCTCGAGATGGACTGGGATCCGATAGTTAACGATGACGAAACCATCGGCAAATTGATGGTGACAGTCCGTGATGTTACCGAGTTGAAAGCACTGGAGGCTGAAGCCGAAGGACAGAAACAAGAGCTGTCTATTATTGGTGAAATTCTCGCTGTTGACGCGGCCAAGTTTAGTGACTTCATTACCACTTCTGTTGATTTTCTGGCGCAGTGTCGTTCCATTATTGAGGAAACCACGACCAAGGACCTCGATGCGATTGCGAATCTGTTCCGCAGTATGCACACCGTTAAAGGTAACGCGAGAACCTATGGTCTGAGTTATGTCACCGATATCGTTCATGAAGTAGAGAGCACCTATGACGACCTGCGGAAGAACGAAGAGTCGGTATGGGATCAGGCGGTGCTGTTAGAAGAGCTGTCAGGTGCAGAGCAAATCATTGATCGCTATGCTTATGTGTTCCGTGAAAAACTGGGCCGAGATAGCGAAGCTGCGCAAGGCGTTACTTTGGATCCGGCACGCGTGGCGAGTTGGCTCGACAGTATTAATGAACTCACCGGCACAGATATGAACGGCGAAGTGAAGTCTATTGTGTCTGAGGCTTATCAGATGCTGATTAGCATCGACGCCAAGCCGCTGAGCGAAGTGATTGCTGATGTGATTGAATCGGCCAATTCGCTCGCGGATCAGCTTGGTAAAGGTCGGCCGGTAATGGATATTGATGACGGGGATATCTTCATCGATAGCGGCGCGCATTCGACCTTGAATAATATCTTTATGCATGTTTTCCGTAACGCTATGGATCACGGTATCGAAAGTATTGAAGAGCGTACCTCGAAAGGAAAAGCCGAGTCGGGCACGATATCCCTCAAAACGACGCGACATGATGGCTACGCAAACCTTGCTGTGCGTGATGACGGCCGCGGAATCGCGATTACCAAAATATATGAGATGGCAGTCGAAAAGGGCATCTATGAAGCGGACGCACCACGTCCCTCAGCAACCGAGATTGCGAACCTGATCTTCTCTTCTGGCTTCTCTACGGCCGAGGCCGTGACCGACGTGTCTGGAAGAGGTGTCGGCATGGACGCGGTTAAGGGCTTTTTGGAAAAAGAAGGAGGCAGCATTGAGGTCATTCTAGATGAGGGTGATGAAAACGATGACTTCCGTACTTTTATTACCAATATTCGCCTGCCTGAGAAGTTCTATAAAGTGGCGCTGGAGTTTTCACAAAGTGCCTAAGGCGCAGTGCGGTAAAGCACCATTCGTGACGTAAAATTGCGACGCGGCAAGGAAGAAAGCATCAGCCAGCTTGGTTAGATGCTTTTTTTATGCCCGCCTTGTAACTCTTCCAAGCGCAGATTCCCGCCAGGAAATTTCCCACTGCTGCACCGTATATCGCACCGTCCAAGTCCAGCAACAATGAACCGATAAAAAGGCAAGGCAAATAGCAGGCAAACAGTCGCACTATGGATAGCACCATGGCTCTCATTGGTTGGCCGATGGCATTGCTTACCGACACGATTAATATGCATAAGCCTAGGGGTACGTAGCTTATCGGTACTACCAGCAGGTACAGCGAGACGATACTGGCCACTTCTGCCTCCGAGGCCATCATCGCACTGAGAGGCTGGGCACCGAGAAACATCAAGAGAGCCAAGCAGAGTTGCCAGACGAACAATAATTTTACTGAGAGCCATACTAGCTTTGATATGGCATCGACATCTTTTGCGCCATATAAACGCCCGACCATAGGTGGTAGTGACATCGTCAGCGCCAGAACCAAGACAATCGAAAAGAACTCGAGGCGAACGCCAAGGCCCCAGGCCGCAACGGCAGCAGTACCATATTGTGCGATGATACTGGTAGCAAGAACGGCAGCCAGTGATGGCATTAGTTGGCTCGTCATTGCGGGCACGGCAACGCCCAGAACGCGTTTGCTTTGGCTAACTACACGATGGGCTTCCAGTTCAAAATGTACCCACTTGCGCTTAAATATAATGGGGTAAACCAACAGGCCGCCAAATAGGAAAGCACTTATCGACGCGTAAGCTGCGCCAGCTAAACCTAATTCGAAATAGAAAATAAACAGAGGGTCTAACGCGATATTCAACAGACTGGTTATCACCATGCCAATGCCGGGCAGGAGGGTATTGCCGTGTGCTCGACAGATGCTGTAACCAAAGTACAAAAAAGCGCCGGCAAACGCGCTGAATAGCCAGACGAGCCAAAAATCTGAAAACAGCCCGTATAGATCGGGCTCGCCACCCATAAGATTCAGTATGGCGTATCGATTTAACCACAGTAAGCAGCAAAGTACCGCGATGATTACGCTGCCAAATAACAAGATTGTTCCGCCCAGGTTCTTGGCTTCGTCTGTTTTATCAGCGCCCAATAATTGTGAAATAAGCGCCGTTGTCGCGATACCAATGCCGACCTGAATACCGATGATTAATTGGTAGATGGGGATGGTAAAACCGACAACCGCCAGAGGGTCTATACCTAAACGCGCGATATAGATGCTGTCTACCAGTTGGAAGCTCATCAGCGACAGGACACCGATCAACATCGGCCACGTCATGCGCAGCAGTTCAGTTAGTGGCTTGGATGCGGGCTTGGTTTGAGGCGTAATTGTCATATCATTCTTTTTGGTGGCTTTGTCGCGCGAGCTAAACGAGATTGTGTTGGGCACTGAAGGGCCTGTTTGTGGCGACAGTCTACAACAACAGGACGGTGGTTGGCTGGAATGGGGGCGGTTTAGATTGTCCTATCAACAGGACAATCCAGGGGTATTTTTGATTGACTAAGTTATGCCAGCTACTTGAGCGGGTGCGAGTCGGGGAGCTGCCGGTATAGCCACATCACGAGTTTGTGTTTCATTTTGACAAGGCTCAAGTCCTCTTTCGCAAGCGGCTGTACCTGTTTGTCGTGAACCAGCAGGCGATATATATATTCTATTTTCATATCTTGCCCGTCACTGGCTTCAAACGCCGCGACACCGCGTTTTTCAGCGTAAATCATGCCTATACGTATCGCTTCTTTGAGTAATTCTGCTTCGTTCTTTAGTTTTTTCTTGGACATGTAATGACCTGCTTAAAGTAGTTCAGGAAGCGTTATCGCGGGTATTGCGTTAGTGGTACTTGCCTTGTGCTACAGACATTAAAAAGGTGCTGCAACCAAGAGTCAAATCTTATCAGCGAGGGGTCAAGCGATGTTATAGGGAGCTTGCTAGACTTTGCCTTTTTTGCCGCACAACTACAATAAAGCACGACAGGAGTTAGCTATGCAACAAGCACCAAAACCTGCCTTTGAGGCCAGTACCCCCACCGTACCGTCGGATGAAAATGTCGCCCCTGCTTCCCCGGAAGACAGGGTGCCGCTGGCGCTTGATCTGGTTTATCGCTGGGAAAGCGAAAAAGCAAACGATATTTATTTGACTCAGCCCCTTGCTCATGGCGCGACGATCGAATACAGCTGGAAGCAGGCAATGGATGAAGCCAGACGTATGGCCTCGTACCTAGTGTCATTGAATTTACCACAACAGAGCAGTATTGCCTTGTTATCAAAGAATTGCGCCAACTGGATTATCGCAGATCTGGCAATATGGATGGCGGGTCACGTGACCGTTCCATTGTATCCGACGCTTAATGCTGAAACAGTTAGCTATATTCTTGCGCATAGCGAAGCCAAGTTACTGTTCGTTGGCAAGCTTGACGACTGGGGTGAGATGAAGTCGGGTGTTCCGGAAAGCCTGCCTTGTGTCGCCTTTGATTTAAGCCCTGCGGAGGCAAAGCAGAGCTACCCGGTCTGGCAAGAAATTGTTGATGCACATGACGCGCTACAGGGGCAGCCCCGGCGACAGGCAGATGAAACTGCGACTATCGTCTATACCTCTGGGAGTACCGGGAAGCCAAAAGGGGTGATGTTGTCGTTTTACAATATGGCAGTTGCCTCGCAGGCAGTGATCGAAAACCTCAGTATCAGTGATCAGGATCGGATGCTTTCCTACTTGCCTCTGTCTCATGTGTTCGAGCGCTTTGTTGTTGAAATGGGTTCAATACAAAAAGGCTTCCATTTATTTTTTGCAGACTCCCTTGATACGTTTTTGGAAGATTTGAACCGTGCCAAGCCGACCTTGTTTATGGCAGTGCCGCGAATCTGGACCAAATTTCAGTCGGGCATTTTCGCAAAGATGCCGCCTAAAAAATTACAAAGACTGTTCAAGATACCCTTGGTCTCTAAGTTTATAAAGCGGAAGATTCTGGTGACTCTGGGTTTGCAGCATGTGCGTTACGCAGGGAGCGGATCAGCTCCACTCAGCGCCGATACCATCGGGTGGTACCGCTCTTTGGGCTTGGAGCTGCTGGAGGGTTACGGTATGTCAGAGAACTTCGGTTGCTCACATATGTCACTACCGGGGCGAAGCAGGTTAGGGTAT
>JBFJVR010000163.1:0-6158 GCA_041624095.1 Oleiphilaceae bacterium | reverse complement strand
GTAACCGCGAGCCGCGACTCCGGTCCAGTCCGCTAAGATTCTCCGTGTCGCGATAAAAATACACATACTGGCTTTGCCAGTTCAGCTGCAGACCGGCAAGATGATCCGAGAGTTCGAAGCTCAACTCAGGCAAGCGCTGATACCCTCGTTTCTCGGGTGCGAGAGTTTCGTCGAGGTGCTGGTAGTCTTGTAGTAAAGCGTTAAAGCGCCAATGCTCCTCTGCCAGCTCAAAGAAGGCGCGGCGGTCTATGTTGTCTTGCTTGGTGATTTGCAGCCCCTGATTCAGGTCCTCAAGATAGTCCTGATCACTCACTACGCCATAATCAATCAGCCCATGCCAACCGCTGGCTTGCGGGCTAAAATTGTAGCTTTGCTTGAGGCTAAGGCCCCAGCGCTGCCCATTGTCCCGACGAGCTTTCTCGCGGAATAATTCTTCCTGAAAATAATTGTCTTTGTCGAGATAGCCGACGGCCAGGGTTGAGTCGCTGATAGGGCTGAGGTGGCGCAATTCGAGTTCATTGTGCAAGCCCCGACCCTGTATAAAACTGGGCGTGAGCGTGGCATCGAATTGGGGGGCGATATTGAAGTAATAGGGCGTAGAAATAAATATACCCTTGCCCGTGTTTGCGCTGCCGACGGTGGGGTAGAGAAACCCGGACTTGCGGCGTTCATCAATGGGAAAGGTAAACCACGGTACGTACAAAACAGGGGTATCGAGGATGTTAAAGCGGGTGTGGCGAGCTGTGCCGAAGCCCTGCTCTTTGTCGAGCGTTATCTCGCTGGCTCGAAACGACCAGGATTCTTGTTCCGGGGGGCAGGTGGTGAAACTACCCTCGCGAATATGAAGTTTGTCGTTGTTTTCCCTTTCTAGCTGCCGTGCGCTGCCACGCATGCCGGTTTGTATGTTGCGAAACTCAACCTCGTTAACCACCGTCTGGTTATTAAGCATGTTTAGGTTTGCAGTCTCGCCTTTAAGTTGCAGCTCAGGGCCTTCGATGAGAATGTCGCCTTCGAGTTGGGCAACGTGGGTATCCTGATTGATGGCTGCATAATTGCTCTGCGCCTGATAGGCCCCTCGCTTTATATCAACCTGCCCTTTTAATTCCAGATGCTTGTTTTCGCGATAGCTGACTTCATTGGCGAAAATGGTTACTTCCTCGTCGTTCACCGGAGTATTGGCCACGTTTGTCTCGGCCGGTGCTGCTGGGCTGGAAGCGCCGCTTGGCCCCTGTTGGCAATGCAGCAGCTCGGGCGATGGCGACATCGTTTTAGTCTGCGCAGCGCCGCTTTCTGTTTGCGCTGCCACTGTGCCAGTCATGCTGCTTAAACAGAAAGTCAGGAAGCAGAATTGCCTCGACAAGGAGCGCATTGAGTACCTCAAATATAAATCGAGCGACAGGAAGGGCATGGCCCTGTAAACCATGCATAACAGCTGGAGAATAATAAACGCTGGATACTTTGATGTCATTTAACTTTTTGATTAGGATGCATTCGGGGTGTATAAGCGTGTCACCCTTCAATGGTTGGTACAGCAGCAGATGGATACCAAATGGATATGAGAAAAGACCAGTTGAGCGATTGGTGCACCAAAAAGCTTGGCAACACACAAATAGCGCTAGCGATGGTGTCGGGGGATGCCAGTTTTAGGCGTTACTTTCGCGTACATGGTGCGGGAAAAAGCCTGATTGCCATGGACGCTCCACCCGAACTTGAAGATTCATCAGCATTTTTGGCCATCGCCCAGGTT
Organism: Oleiphilaceae bacterium; assembly: GCA_041624095.1. GTDB lineage: Bacteria > Pseudomonadota > Gammaproteobacteria > Pseudomonadales > Oleiphilaceae > PZPK01. Next base: position 4,411 of record JBFJVR010000163.1, on the reverse strand, counting down.
TGGCGAGAAGCAGGCATTGCAGTGCCCGAAATACTGGCTTACGAGCTTGAAAAGGGCTTTTTACTGTTGTCAGATTTTGGCGACCGGGTTTTGCTTAATGAGTTATACCCGGCTTCTCCTGATGTGCAGCTTGGTGACAGATATTATAAAAAAGCGATCGACGAGTTGCTTCACATTCAGGTGCAGGGGCAAAGTGAGGTGTACCCACTCCCGCCCTATGACAGAGCCTTGCTGGAACGCGAGATGGCTTTGTTTAAAGATTGGCTGCTTGTAAATAAGCTAGGGCTCGAGCTGTCACGCGACGAGAACGATATGCTGGACCAGCTTTTCGAACTGATGATTAACAACGCGCTAGCGCAGCCGCAGGTGTGCGTGCATCGTGACTATCATTCGCGAAATCTAATGTGCCTTCCCGACGGCAATTTAGGTGTGCTGGATTTTCAGGATGCGGTGATTGGGCCCGCCAGTTATGACCTGGTGTCACTGCTGCGTGACTGTTACATTGTTTGGCCTGTCGAAAAGGTAGATGCATGGTGTCGCTACTATTTTGATAGCGCGCTGGCGCGGCAAATACTGAGCAGTGATTTTGAGCTGTTTATGCAGCAGTTTGATTGGATGGGTATGCAGCGGCACCTCAAGGCTTCGGGGATTTTCGCGCGGCTGTCGCTGCGTGATGGCAAACATGCGTACCTTAATGATATTCCGCGTACCCTGAACTATCTGCTCGAAGTGAGCAAAAAGTATGAGCAAACCCGTGCCTTCGGAGACTGGTTAAGCGCCCGGGTGTTACCGGTGCTCGACAAGCTCGAAGCGGCTTAAGCTAGCGCATGAAATCATCACCGCCTGGGAGACAACTTTGAAAGCCATGATTCTCGCCGCCGGACTGGGTAAGCGCATGCGGCCCCTGACTGAAACCACGCCGAAGCCACTGTTATGCGCTGCTGGTAAACCGCTGATCAGCTACCAGTTGGCGCGACTGGCAGAGGTGGGTGTCGATGAGGTGGTGATTAATACCCATTGGCTAGCCGAGCAGCTTCCGCAGCAATTAGGTTCAGGCAACAACTGGGGTCTAAACATTCATTATTCCCATGAACCAACACTGTTAGAAACAGCGGGCGGGATTATTCAGGCCTTGCCTTTGCTGCAGGGTGACGAGGCTTGGTTTTTGTTGTTGAATAGTGATGTTTACTGCGAGTATGACCTGTCGACTTTAATTGCCGCCAGGTCGCGTCTTGGTCGCGATTGTTTAGCGGTGCTTGGTATGGTTGCTAATCCGGAGTACCACTCTGATGGCGATTTTGCCTACCATGAAGGCAGTGCCTTGTTGCACCCTCTAGCGCAGCATAGCAGTGCGATGCCGAGTATGACTTATGCTGGTATTGGTTTGTTCCATGAGGATTTTTTTAGGGCTTATGATCCAGGATATAGACCCTTGGCGCCGCTGCTGCATGAGCATATTGCACGAGAGCAGGTGCAGGGCTGTGTTATTTCGGACTACTGGCTCGATGTTGGTACGCCTGAGCGTTTGGCCGAGCTTGATAAGCATTTGTCAGCATAACTAAAGTTCCGTTCCATAAGCCAGCTATATTCGCTTAGTGTCTATGCCTACGACACGAACGCAGAAACCTCTCTTTTAGGGCGATTAGTGATAGCTACCCGCCTTCTCCCTTCTTCCGCGCCTGATAGCGGCAAGAGCTTGCCCGAATGCCCGCTTGCTGGTTCGTTTTGTGTTGCTCTACTCGTCCTATCTTATTGAAATACAGTATAAAAAAATGAAATTCGTTTTGGGCTTGGTTTATGCATACCTAACTCTAATTAGTTCAAAAAATACTCAGAGTTGAGTCAGTATGGCTGGCTAAGGCTGCGCTTGACTGCCGTGTGTGGGGATAGATGTATGAATTTTTCGAATTTTATTGGCGTGATAACCGGGGTCTTGTTTCTGGCCTTAGCGATTGGCTTTGCTTCGGATAACCCGGCTGCGTTTGTCAATGTACCCGGGTTGCTCATTGTGGTGGGCGGTACCTTAACGGCGATTATGATCAGCTTTCCCTTGCAGGATACGATAGCCGCCTTGAAGCAAGGCAGGGTTCTGACTGAGCCCTTAAGCCTGAATATGCACGAAGACGTTGCAAGCATTATGGTGTTCGCCAAGCTGTGGTTTCGAAATCAGTACCAGCAAATTGATGCGGAACTTGAAAAGCTTGATGACCCCTTCATGCAGCGCGGTTTGCAAATGGTAAGGGATAAGCAGCCAGCAGAAGATGTGATGGCAATGCTCAACTGGAAGATCTCACAGTATCGTAGCAAGGAAACCGGCGTGATTAATATTTTCCGCTCTATGGCGACCTTCGCCCCGGCTTTTGGCATGGTTGGTTCTCTGGTCGGGCTGGTAAATATGTTGCAGGGTGTTGAAGCGGGGGCGATTGGAACGATGACCTCCGATATGGCGATCGCTCTGGTAACCACCTTTTATGGTTTGCTGCTGGCGAACCTGCTGTTCAAACCGATTGCCACCAAGCTTGAACAACGCCGCAACCTTAAAACCATTCAAATGAGCATGATCGCTGAAGGGGTCGCTCTCATCCAGCAGCACCGCACACCTTCGGCTATTCAGGACACCCTCATGGGTTTTATACAGGGGCAATACCGGCAGGCTAGTCAAGGCAGTCTATCACGCCCAGTGGTAGCCAAGGCCGGAGTTTAATCGCCCATGCGACCTTCGATGCATCTGAAATCTATTTTGTCTGACAGCGAGACCGCGCTCGATGATAATTGGATGATCTCCTATATCGACGTGTTTGTTTTAATGACCACGCTGTTTGTGCTATTGCTTTTTTTGAACCGGGCAAACTTGGGCAATGGAGTTCACGAACAATTGCTCCAAATGCCAGCACAAAGCGAACAAGCGCCGAGCGCTGCTGAACGCAGTCATGAGGACCTTATTGCAGAACTGACAGCTCTGCCCGCGCCAGCCGCAGGACGAGTGGCGGTAGAAGAGACCTACACCTCAGAAACCGCAGCCGAACTTTCACTAGAGCAAGCGCTGGCGCAGTCTATTCTTGAGCATCAGCTCGACGGCCATGTGCAGCTGTACCACGATGCCGATAGTACAGAGCTCGAAATCGAATCGCGTGTGCTATTCAATTCGGCGGAGTCGGAATTGACACGTTCGGGAATTGCAGTGTTAGAAAATCTGCTGCCAGTTCTAAAACGCTCTGAAGGTGTAATCTTTATTGAAGGCCATACCGATGACGAACCGATAGAAACAGCGAGGTTTCAGTCAAATTGGGATCTCGCTGCAGCGCGAGCAACCGAGGTACTGCAGTTTTTTGTGCTCGAAGGGATGGATAAAAGCAGATTTCGGGCGGTCAGTTATGGCGATACGAAGCCTTTGGTGCCGAATAGCTCTGAGCAAAACAGGCGTAAGAATCGCCGTGTAGGCCTGGTAATTCAAAAAGGTTAATGTAGCTGCTGAATGCTGCTTCTTGTTGTCGGCTTTAAGGGGCGGGCAGGAAAGCAGCAGACAAAAAAATACCCGCCATTAGCGGGTATTGGGTGGCATGTCAGCGGTTTAGCGTTCGGCAGCTAACATGGCCTCCTTACAATCGTGCAGTCGCCTAGAATTCCAGACTAAGCTGTAGCTGCTTCTGCTTTTGCAGCGGTACTTTTGGCTGCTTTAGTCGCCGTTGCTTTAGCGCTGTTGGCTTTTTTCTTGGCAGTTGAAGCTGCTTTCTTAACCGTGCTTTTTGCTTTTGCAGCAGTAGTTTCAGGCTTCTCGAACTTTAGAATCAAGTCACCAGCGTACTCGTTAACCAGCTTGTTAACGTCACGTGCTTTGCCGTAGGCCAAGTCAGCAACTTCGTCGTGCTTGGTTTTAACTGTGTCCAGTTTATACAGCTTTTCTGCGTAGCCGAAAGATGCTTGAGCCAATGCTTTGTGCTGTTCTTCAACTGCGCTGATCGCTTTTTCAATGATTTCTTGAACTTGTTCTTGATAAGACTTAATTGTCGACATGTGTATATCCTCTTTAGCTGTTATGAGAGAGCAGTTGTCTGGCTCTCGATTACTTCACTTCGGGCCAAAGATACGCGCTTAAATTAGAATATTCATACTAAGAGCGGCCTCATATTTAACTATTTGGCCAAAAAGGATTAAACATTGGAAAGAATTGATCGTTCTAGCAACTTAGGACGGCGGCGTTTTTAAATCGCCGCGTCATGCAGGGCTGTTTTTGCCTTTGCTCACCACTTAAACAATACCCATTTTGGTACTAACACTTGTGAGCGTTCTTCGCGGATCCAGGCTTCTCCGTCGGCTGGTACGAGATAGTAAGCAGGACCGACCGCCGGGACGACTTTGATTTCTCTTAGCTCGCCATTCACCCGATACTCGTAGAAGGTTTTGTCGTCTT
>JBFJVR010000162.1:0-6219 GCA_041624095.1 Oleiphilaceae bacterium | reverse complement strand
GAAATATGGCGTTTGGTGACCCCGGACCTGATACATTTCAACATGATGCATATCACTTTTAACTTGCTGATGCTCTGGGTCTTGGGAGGGCAGCTCGAAATCAAAGAGGGGTCCTTTGCCTTTTTGCTGTTGGTGCTGTTTGTATCCATTGCATCCAATGTGGCTCAGTTGCTTGACTCCGGTTATTTGTTCGGTGGCCTATCGGGCGTAGTTTACGGTTTGGTCGGGTATTGCTGGGTAATGAAGCGCTTTGTTCGGGAGCTGTTTTTCCCGGATGCTCTGCTGAAGTTCAGCCTCGTATGGTTGCTGCTGGGCTACACCCCCGTCACGGAATGGCTGGGTATTGGCAAAATGGCTAATTCTGCTCATCTTTATGGTTTGCTCGCCGGTTTCCTATTAGCGGGTTTGCGGGTTGTGATCTGGCGTTTACCTTTGGTGAAATAAAAAAAACCCAAGTTGAACAGGGTACAAAGCCCTGACGACTTGGGGTTCACTAGTCTGTGATATTTCTGATGAGAGAGACCAATATAGCTATCGATGCGTCCTAAAGTGCAGATAACTTTTGGTTAAGTGCTGAGCATTGCCTAGCACTTGGTGGTAATGATAATTATTATCATTTGTAAGGTCAAGCAATTTTTACCTCATCGTTGATCCTTGAGTCCTGAGTATGAGGTTGTTATCCTCTGGGCGATTATAGAGCAAGGTTGTAAGAATGAAATTTGAAGACGCAGCAAAACGAATTGACCCCGAAATCTACGCTCGATTCAAGCAAGCCGTGGAGTTGGGGAAGTGGCCTGATGGTCGCCCCTTATCCAGAGAGCAAAAGGAAATTTGTTTGCAGGCCATCATGCTGTATGAGTCTACTCACCAGCTTGATGAGCGAGAAAGAGTCGGCTTCGTCGATAGTGAGCGCAAGACCAGCCCGTGCGGAACGGATAAACCAAAACCTGACGACGCAGATACCATTCGTATCCTGCACTAAACACCCTGCTATTTTTAAGGACCTCCCTTGAACCCAATTGCAAGTGGCCGTTTGAGCAAAATGCTTTCTTCGGATAGCGTGCCGGTCGAGTATTCTCTACCGATAGGGGATACGCTTATTCCAATGAATCAGTATCTCGGTAAGAAAATGCGCATCGTTTATAAGGGTGAAATTAGATGCTCATATTGTCAGCGTAAAACTAAAAAAAGCTTTAATCAGGGTTTTTGCTACCCTTGCTTTCAAAAGTTGGCCCGCTGTGACCGTTGCATCATGAGCCCGGAGCTATGCCATTATCATCAAGGCACCTGTCGAGAACCCGAGTGGGCTGATGCGCATTGTATGCAGCCGCATGTGGTTTACCTCGCCAATTCAACCGGCTTGAAAGTGGGTATCACCCGCCGTACCCAGATGCCAACGCGCTGGATAGATCAAGGCGCTATTCAGGCTCTGCCAATTGCTTCGGTGTCTTCAAGGCGGATGTCAGGTCTGTTGGAAGATTTGATGAAGCAGTGGGTGGCCGACAAAACCAACTGGCGTAAACTATTGAAGCACGAAGTGACCAAGACAGACCTGCCTGCCGAAAGGGACCGTTTGTATCAAGAGGTGAAGCAGCCGCTGGCCGAATTGATGCGCGACGTACCTGATGAGCGTGTTGATTGGCTGCTGGGTGAAAAAGTGTGGGAGTTTGAGTACCCTTCCTTGCACTGGCCCGAAAAAGCCAAAACCTATAATTTAGATAAAACACCTGAAATCGAAGATGTATTGATTGGTATTAAAGGCCAGTATTTACTATTTGAAACAGCAAGTTTGAATGTCAGAAAGTATAGTGCTTATGATGTGACATTGATGCTCGAATCCTGAGTATTGTTACGAGCCCTAACAAAGTCGCCCATCGACATTGCATAGAAAGGTCTATTTGCATGAAAGAAGCTAGCAGCAACTTGGTTCACCTTAGTGACTACCAACCCAGTGATTTTCAAATTGAATCGATCCAGTTGATCTTCAGGCTGTTTGAAGAGGGCGCTGAAGTTGTTTCGAGTATGACGCTGAAACGGCGTAAAGGCGCTTTGGTAGATGTTATCAAGTTGGATGGTGAAGAGCTGGAGCTGCGTTCGGTAAAGCTTGATGGTAAATCGCTGAGCCCCAGCGAATACAGTGTTGATGAAGAGTCTTTGACTCTAAGCGGCTTGGGTGAAAAGGCCGAGATTGAAATAAGTACCTGGATTAAACCGCAGGATAACAAGCGTCTAGAGGGGCTCTATAAGTCGGCGTCTATGTTCTGTACGCAGTGTGAGGCAGAGGGCTTCAGGCGCATTACCTATTATCTGGATCGCCCCGATGTCATGGCCCTGTTTGAAACGCGTATTGAAGCTGAGAAAAGCCGTTACCCGATACTCCTTTCAAATGGTAACCCGATAGATAGCGGTGAGCTGGAAGGTGGGCGGCACTTCGTTACATGGCAAGACCCTTTCCCGAAGCCCTGTTACCTGTTTGCCCTGGTCGCGGGTGATTTGCATTGTCAAAAAGACCGCTTCACCACCTGCAATGGTCGTGACGTGGATCTGCAAATTTATGTAGACCACAAAAATGCAGACAAGTGTGATTACGCTTTGGATTGTCTGAAACGCTCGATGACCTGGGATGAACAGACCTACGGTCGCGAGTATGATCTGGATATTTTCATGATCGTAGCCGTGGATGATTTCAATATGGGTGCCATGGAAAATAAAGGCCTCAATATATTTAACTCTTCCTGTGTACTGGCTAAAACGGATACTACGACCGATGCCGGGTATCAGCGTATAGAAGCGATAGTAGCGCACGAATATTTCCATAACTGGTCCGGGAATCGGGTGACATGCAGAGACTGGTTTCAGCTCAGTCTTAAAGAAGGTTTTACTGTGTTTCGGGATGCAGAATTTTCGGCCGACATGAATTCGCGCGAGGTAAAGCGCATTGAAGATGTTAACTTATTGCGCACCGCACAGTTTGCTGAGGATGCAGGCCCCATGTCGCATCCGGTTCGCCCCGCGTCGTACATGGAGATTTCAAACTTTTATACGCTGACGGTCTACGAAAAAGGCGCAGAGCTTGTCGGTATGTTGCGTACTTTGCTCGGTGCGGAGAGTTTTCGCAAAGGGTCGGACTTATACTTCGAACGCCATGATGGTCAGGCCGTAACGACTGACGACTTTGTTGCAGCGATGGCGGAGGTTTCGGGGCGCGATCTAAGTCAGTTTAAATTGTGGTACGAGCAGAGTGGAACGCCGCAAGTGCATGTTCGCTCCAGTTACGATGCCGCCGCTCAGCGTTATGTTCTGCACTTTACACAAAGCTGCCCCCCAACGCCGGGACAGAGCGAAAAGCAGCCTTTTCATATTCCGCTCGCGCTTGGCTTGTTGGCCAAAGACGGAACATCGCTTCCGTTAGCTCAGGCAAATGGTGAACGTACTTGGGTATATGAATTAAGAGAGGCCGAGGCGACGGTTAGCTTCGACGGAATATCGCAAGAGCCCGTACCTTCGCTGCTGAGAGGGTTTTCTGCTCCGGTGAAGCTGAGTTACGACTACAGTGATGAGCAACTGTTATTTTTGATGGCCAATGACATAGACGGGTTTAATCGCTGGGATGCAGGGCAGTTACTGGCAACGCGCGTGTTGCAAAGGCTGGTAGCGAACATTCAGTCTGGCGAGCGGCCAGTCGCGCCGACGTCGTTTATTCGGGCCTTTGATGCCTTGCTGAAAGATACCCGGCTAGATAAGGCGATGTTATGCAAGCTGCTCATGCTGCCGACGGAGTCCTATCTTATCGAAATATCCGAAGTGGCGGATGTCGATGCGATACACGAAGCGCGAGAGAGTTTGCGTAAGGCGCTGGCGGTGAACTTACATGCATCACTCCTTAAGGTGTATGTTGATAATCATGATGCAGATTCGGGTAATCGAATCGATGGCGAAGCCATGGCTAAACGTGCGCTTAAGAATGCGGTGCTGGCGATTATGTCAGCAGATTCGGGGGCGGAGTTCACAAGCTTGGCCGAGCAGCAATTTGCAAGTGCGAGTTGTATGACAGATAGTCTTGGCGCTTTGTCGGCCTTGGTGAACTCGGGTCAAAGAGGTGTTGCCGAAACCGCACTGGCAGCGTTTTATTCGCGCTGGGAGCAGGATGCGCAGGTGATGGAACAGTGGTTGGCAGTCCAGGCCTCGAGTCAGCACTTCGCCGACTTAGACAAGGTCAAAACATTAATGGCGCATAGAGCCTTCCAGTTGAGTAATCCGAACAAGGTAAGGTCGCTGATTGGTATGTTTTGCAATCAGAATCACACGCACTTTCATCACGTGTCTGGGCAAGGTTACAGCTTTCTGGCCGATCAGGTTATCGCCCTGGATGATATGAACCCCCAAGTCGCATCTCGCTTGCTGACACCGCTTACGCGGTGGCGCAAATATGATGAGGCACGGCAGCAACTGATGATCGAGCAGCTACGTCGTATTTACAGCAAAGACAAGCTTTCCAAAGATGTCAGAGAGTTACTCGAAAAAAGTTTGCCGGATTAAACTGCGGCCCCGGGACGTAATAAATATGTCTCGGGGCCCGCTGTGGCTCGATATCCAGCAATTCCCCCTCCTTTCTTATCTCTTGCCAGACATATTTCATAACAAAACTCACATAGACAGACCCAGAAAATATGCTAAAAATTAATAGGATGGCGTTTCTTTCTTATCCTAATTGATAAAAAAGGCTGCGTGCCCGGTTCAGGTTGAATCGAGGTGCTTACGCAGAGCGAGTTTCTGGGGGTTCGTTTTCGTCACATCTTTTTGCTAAATCAAAATAAACAAGTGTGTTTTCAAGGTATTCGTATGAATAACAAATATGTGTTGCTGTGCAGTATATTCGCTTTGACGCTCAGCGCGTTTAATGTTTCTGCAAAAGTCTCGCAGAAAGAGGCCGATAAGCTAGGGAAGTCACTCACACCATTTGGCTCGATAAAGGCTGGAAACAAGAGTAAGACGATACCTGAGTGGGATGGCGGGCTAACGAAAGCGCCTGAGGGGTATAAAGGTACTGGCCAGCACCATATCGACCCTTACGCGTCTGACGAAATTAAATTTACTATCGACAAGAGCAACTACAAAGGCTTTAAGAAGTATCTGACGGCTGGGCAGTACGAGCTTTTCGAGGCTTATCCCGAGACCTTCAAAATTCATGTGTATCCTACGCATCGCTCGCACGCATTGCCGCAGTGGGTTATGGATAACACCAAGAAGAATGCTGTTACTGCGGAGCTCACACGAGGCGGAGTAGGGATAAAAGACGCCTATGGTGGATATCCGTTTCCTATTCTTCATGGCAGCAACGAAAACAAAGCCTTGCAATCTATCTGGAATCACCTGACACGCTGGCGCGGTATCTTTGTGACAAGTCGCGCGTCTGAGCTTGCGGTGCAGCGTGATGGCGAGTATGCCGTGATTACAAAGCAGCAGGAAATCTTCTTCAACTTCCACAACCCCAAAGGAAGTTTCAAGAAGATGGATAATATCCTGTTTTACTTTCTCACCTTCAACAAGGCGCCCGCGCGCTTAGCTGGTGGGGCGCTGCTGGTTCACGAAACCATGGATCAAATCAAAGACAAACGCCAAGCGTGGGACTATAACTCAGGTCAGCGTCGTGTGCGTCGTGCACCGAACTTGGCCTACGATTCTCCCATTGCATCGTCTGATAATACCCGTACTGCTGATGACACGGATATGTACAATGGTGCGCCAGATCGTTATGAATGGGAATACAAAGGCGTTAAAGAGTTTTTTATCCCTTATAACAACTATAAGGTGAATAAGGATGATGTGAAATACAAGGACTTGATTATGCCAGGGCACTTGAACCCCGATTACATGCGCTGGGAGCTTCATCGTGTGCACGTGGTCGAGGCAAATCTTAAAAAGTCAGCGCGACATATTTATAAGAAACGTGTCTTCTATATCGACGAAGATAGCTGGGGAATCGCGTTGATCGATCAGTACGATAACCGTAACGAATTGTGGCGCGTCAGCATGGCTCTCTTGAAGAATTACTATGAGTTGCCAGGTACTTGGTCGAGCGGAAATATCTTTCATGACCTGCAATCTCGCAGATATAGCGTTAACGGACTATATTCTGAGGAGAAACTCGCACCAGTGTTCGAAGATAAAATACCCGACAACCGGTATTTCAAACCATCTTCTTTACGTCGTCGCGGG
>JBFJVR010000161.1:0-6263 GCA_041624095.1 Oleiphilaceae bacterium | reverse complement strand
GGCTTGGATTATTACAACCACAATCTCGATACCTCGCCTGAGTTTTACGACAAGATTATTACCACCCGCAGCTATCAGGATCGTCTCGACACTTTACAACATGTAAGAGACGCCGGAATGAAAATTTGTAGTGGCGGTATTATCGGGATGGGGGAGCGTGCTTCAGACCGTATCGGACTTTTGGTTCAGCTTGCAAATTTGCCACAACAGCCAGAAAGTGTGCCGATCAATATGCTGGTTAAGGTTAAAGGGACACCGCTTGAGAATGTGGAAGATGTCGATCCGATAGAATTTATTCGCTGCATCGCGGTTGCTCGCATTCTAATGCCGAAAAGCCATGTGCGTTTATCAGCCGGACGTGAAGAAATGTCTGATGAAATGCAGGCTTTGGCGTTTTTGGCGGGAGCCAATTCCATATTTTATGGTGAGTGCCTGTTAACCACGCCAAACCCTGAAGCTCACAAGGATATGCAGCTGTTTAAACGTTTGGGCTTGAGACCCGAGCAGCGTATCGAACAGTCAGATGAGCAGCAGGCAGCATCACTTAGTAAGGCCATTGAAAAAGAGCAACATAAGCATTTGTTTTATGATGCCAGCTCCGAAGGCGAAGAAGTGCGTCATTAAGTGCGGCTTTAGTTTCGGGTAGCTTAAGATGCCGTTGTTTCAACAACGCTGGGCTAAGGCGCTGCAACAGCGCAGTGATAAGGGCTTGATGCGGGTGCGTAAGCAACTGCAATCTCCGCAGTTACCTGAAGCGCGAATCGACGGCCAGCAGGTGCTGTCTTTTTGTAGTAATGACTATCTTGGCTTTGCAAATCATCCTGCACTAATCGAATCAGCTCATCGTGCTTTAGACACTTGTGGTGTCGGTGGTGGGGCGTCGCATTTGGTATGTGGCCACCACCTAGAGCACGATATGTTGGAACAGGAACTGGCTGAATTTACCGGGCGAGATCGCGCTTTGGTGTTTTCTTCTGGGTACATGGCGAATCTCGCCGTGGTTTCTGCTCTGGTATCGAAGGGCGACTGGGTGTTTCAGGATAAGCTGAATCACGCCTCTTTGATTGATGGCGGCCTGCTTAGTGGAGCGCGATTTCAGCGCTATTTACATAATGACCACCTTAGCCTCAGCGCTTATCTCGATAAAAAGTTCAGTCGTAGCGAAAGTACGCATGGAGCCATGGTTGTGACGGATGGCGTGTTCAGCATGGACGGAGACGTGGCTGATTTGCCAGGGCTGGTGAGTCTATGTCAAAAACATGATGCATTGCTGGTTGTTGATGATGCACATGGTATTGGCTTTTTAGGCAAAGAAGGAAGGGGCACGATCGCGTCCTTTGGTTTGGGGCAAAAAGAAGTGCCGGTGTTAGTTGGCACTTTCGGAAAGGCCTTTGGTACCTCGGGTGCTTTTGTGGCGGGTAGCCATGAGCTTATCGACTACCTCGTTCAACATGCGCGGCCCTATATCTATACCACGGCCATGCCGCCATCCATTGCGGCTGCAACGCGGACCAGCCTCAGATTGATTCGCTCAGCAGACGCAGAACGTGCGCATCTAAATGCGCTGATTAACTATTTTCGTAAACAGGCAGCATCCTTAGGTTTGGGGTTGATGGACTCCTCTACGCCTATTCAACCAGTTATCGTCGGTGATAATCACGCGGTGCTCAAGCTTGGCCAGTATTTAGAGAAAAATGCAATTTTAGTAGGGGTGATTAGACCCCCAACTGTTCCTGAAATGACCGCTCGTTTGCGTATTACCTTGAGCGCCCGGCATAGCTTTGAGCATGTAGACGCGCTAATCACTCAGTTAGCAGCCGCGCAGAACCTGGGTCTGCTAAGCGGTAATTGAGTGAAGCTTCTCGTACTGAATGGCTGGTCGGCGCCGCGTGACGCATGGCAAGACGCGTTGCCATTAATCAGCGGTTTTACCGACATATGTGTGCTGGATTTACAGCTAGCTGATGGCGAAACCAGCATGTTTGATGCGATCGACGATTACCTGCACCGCATTGGGAATACACCGCTGTTGCTTATTGGGTGGTCATTGGGTGGGGCAGTCGCAACACGTTATTTAATGTCTGCAAGAAGCGCTGCCTTGCGCGCTCGCTTCAAGGCGCTTTGCTTGCTGCAGTCGTCACCTTGCTTCCTTCAGAAAGAAGACTGGGCGAATGGTATGCCAATTGACACCTTCGAGGCATTTGCCGAGTTTGTGTCCGCTGCCGATGAGCAAGATTTTGCGCGTCAGTTTTCGCACATGATGTTGTCTGGGGATGCAAGTTATCGCTCCGACCTCCGCTCACTTAGACGTGTGTTTGCGCGAAACAAGGGGGTTAGCAAAGTCGAGCAAGTTGCGGGGCTTGAAGCCTTGCGTACCTGGGATACGCGGGCCTACTTGAAGCAGTTGAGCATGCCCGTCTTGCATATTCTGGGCAGTGAAGACTCGCTGGTATCAGCTGCTGCGGCTCGTGAACTTAGCGGGCTTGGCACCCAACACAATGTGCGTGTAATAGACGGCATGGCACATGTTCCTTTTTTATCGCACGTCGAACAGGTGGCTGGTGCAATTGAGGAGTTTATATCGAAGCTATGAGTACTGATGTGATAGCGAAACATGAAATCGCTGCGTCTTTTGGTCGAGCGGCTGGCAGTTACGATTCCGTTGCCCATTTTCAGCGCTGGGTCGGCGATACCCTGTTGGACAAACTGCCTCAAAAGCCATTTTGTTCGGTACTCGATCTGGGTACAGGAACGGGCTACTTTTTGCCTTCGCTGGCTGAGCTCAGTTCGAGAGGACGCGTGTTTGGACTGGATTTGTCGGCGCAGATGGTAGAGCACGCGATATTGAATGAAAGGTTGAATCGAGGCTTTGGGGTCGTAGGTGATGCAGATTTTTTACCCTTTAAAGAGGGAGCGTTTGATCTGGTTTTCAGCAGTTTGGCGATACAGTGGTGCAGTGATTTTTCTGCCTTGTTTCGGGAGGTCAAACGGGTGCTTTCTCCGGGGGGCGTTTTTGCCTTCACGAGTTTGTTGGATGGCACTTTAGAGGAGTTAGGCCAGGCGTGGGCTGTGGCCGATACTTGCCAGCATGTGAACCATTTTGCGCAGAAGCGCGAGTACGAAGAGGCCATCGTCAACTCAGGTTTAAGTCGTCTCGGTTTTGATACCGAGGTTAAAACCCTCTACTACGATAAAGTACGAGATTTGACCCGTGAATTGAAGTTGCTCGGCGCGCACAATATGACCCCCAATCGGGCTAAAACAATGACCGGAAAAGGTCGTGTAAGCCGGTTTATAGAGGCATATGACAGTTTCCGGGACCAGGAAGGCCGTTTGCCGGCCAGTTACCGTGTGTGTTTTGGTTTGCTTCAAAATGGCTTGGCCGAGTGATTGAAAAATGAGTTTAACGACAGCGTGAGTGAAATGAAGGAAAGAGCATGACCAAAGCATTTTTTGTAACCGGTACCGACACCGAAGTAGGGAAGACCTTCGTATCCTGCGCATTGTTAGAAAGCTTTGCAAAACAGGGGCTAAGCACTTTGGCACTTAAGCCTGTTGCAGCCGGGACTGTCGAGCAGGATGGGCAGTGGGTAAATGAAGATGTGGTTCATTTGAAACGTCATATGAGCGTGTCATTACCTTATGAACAGATTAACCCGGTGCTGTTGCATGCCGCAGCATCTCCGCATATTGCTGCGCATTTAGAGCAGCGCAACGTAAGCGTCTCTCGACTCGTGGGGGTGTGTCGGGGGGCGTTGATGAGTCGGCCAGACATCGCCTTGATCGAGGGCGCGGGAGGCTGGCGTGTGCCGATTAGCAAACGAGAAACGATGGCTGACCTTGCGGTGCAGCTTGGTTATCCGGTGATTATTGTCGTCGCGTTGCGTCTGGGTTGTCTTAATCATGCCATGCTAACAGCTGAAGCAGTTAGACGAGATGGCCTTAAAGTTGCCGGCTGGGTAGCAAATTGCGTCTCGCCAGAGCCCATGGCCTATGAAGCCGAAAATCTAGCTACATTGATGTCAACAATAGATGCGCCACTTTTGGGGCGGCTCGATTATTCAGAGGCACACGACCCAAAACTGGTTTGTAACAGCTTAAATACAGAGTGTCTATATTTGTAATTTATAGCCTGATTGATTGAAAAATGAGCAGAAATCTGCTTAAATTTCAGTATTCGCACGTTCTAAGCGAGAGTTCAACCGTCTCGCTGGGCTGCTATTACAAGGTATGATTATGAACATTAACTCAGTATTACAAACCGGACTCCAAGGCGTTCAGCAGGGCGTAGATGGTGCAGAAAAAGCGGCGACCCAGATAGTGCGCGGCGGTAAAGACGGTGCGTCTGGTTCAAATGGCGACATACTCGAGCCCATTGTAGATTTAAAGCTTTACGCTCGTTCTGTTGAAGCGTCAGCTCAGGTAGTTAAAACGGCCGATGAGGTGCTTGGGACCCTGTTAGACACCATGGCCTGAGAGCGCTTTCTATTACCCTAGTGGGGTAACCTCTTATGCAACTTAATTTATCTTCGTTATATTTACCGGCCTTTTCTGCTCCACAGCAAACGCTCTCGTCACCCAAGCTCGATATCGTACCCTCACAAGCGGGGGCTCCAGAAGGCAGGCGCGATCCTGTTGACAACCCCAGTAACGCTGCCGTACAGGTCGTTACTCTTGCCAATTCGGCGTCCTCGATCAGCTCTGAACCTCCAGCAGGCACAAGTGTCAATAGGATAAGTACGGCTGGTGCGCCGGGTTCGGACGTAAGTATTCCCAATGAAGAGAGCAGTGCAGGCATTGCGCAACAAGCCCTCGCTCCTTCGTCAAAGCCTGATGAAGGAGAGTCTGAAGCCCCTGCACAGAGCTCAGGGGAGACTGGTTTAGTTGCTGGTGAGCGCGAGGAGGCTACAGAACAGAATTCTGCCTCAGGTTCAGAAGCAGAAATAGAACGCGGAGAATCGGAGGCTGCTAAAGAAAGGGCACAGGCCCAGGTTGAACTCTTGCAGGCACGAGATCAAGAAGTCCGCGCGCATGAGAGGGCGCACCAAGCAGCAGGCGGTCAGTATGCGGGCGCGGCTTCATATAGTTATCAGACTGGGCCCGATGGGAAGCGCTATGCGGTTTCCGGAGAGGTGCCAATCGACGTAGCCGCTGTGCCAGGTAATCCCCAGCAAACAATTGATAAAATGCGGACGGTACGTGCTGCTGCGCTGGCTCCCGCAGACCCTTCGCCTCAAGATCGCAGCGTTGCCGCGGCAGCGATGCAAATCCTGCTCGGAGCCCAAGCAGAGCTTGCGTCGAACGCTCGGCGTAATATTGACGAAAGTAGCTCGAGTGAATCCGAAGCGATAAGTCCGGTTACCAAAACGTATCAGGAGATCGAAGGGTTAGTGGACGACGAGGCCCCAGTCGAACAAGCTTTTGAGGCAATTGCATAAAAGTTTACAAAATTATCTATCTATCCGAGCGGTAAACGCTTAATTCTCTGCTAATCTATTGTTTTTTCGTCTGTATTGCCGAAATGTCTGCGCACCATGGCTTTATTGTAATATGTGAATAGGTATTGAATTTGAGCTTTGTATTGTCGGATTTAAGTGGTGTTTTCTTGACAATTTATTAAAGCAAACGTATGTTTCAAACAGTCGTTTGATATTTTATTTAGAAAACTGAATAATTACTCAGTTTGCAATGTGCAGCTATTTTGCCAGTTCGCCACTTTGCCTCGGCTCGGTGGGCGTAAAAATGTAGATAAACGATATCAATAAGCGTTAATGCGTTACTAAATAATTTGAGGTTACAGCTATGCCAGATTACAAGGCCCCCCTTCGTGACATTAAGTTCGTAATGAATGAACTGTTGGATAGTGAAAAGCACTACCGTGAGTTGGGCGCAGAAGATGCAACGCCTGATATGATTGATGCCATCATTGGCGAAGGTGCAAAATTTTGTGAAGTAGTTCTCGCGCCACTAAACAAAGTGGGTGATGAGGAAGGCTGTACTTGGAGCGAAGATGGCGTTAAGACCCCAAGTGGTTTTAAAGAAGCTTACAAGCAGTTCGTTGAAGGCGGGTGGCCAGCCATGAACGCGCCGGTTGAATTTGGTGGTCAGGGCTTGCCTGAGTCGCTGAATATCGTAATGAGCGAGATGATTGGTACCGCGAACTGGGCTTGGGGTATGTACCCAGGTTTGAGTCACGGTGCGCGCGCAACAATCGAAGAGCACGGCACACCAGAGCAACAGGAAGTTTACCTGTCTAAGTTGGT
>JBFJVR010000160.1:0-6294 GCA_041624095.1 Oleiphilaceae bacterium | reverse complement strand
TGTCTGTTAGGCAGGGATGACGGTAATGATGGTGTGGTTAGACAGGGATGACGGTAATGTTGTCTGTTAGGCAGGGATGACGGCAATGATGGTGGTTAGACAGGGATGACGGCAATGATGGTGGTGATTGCGCAGGGATGATGGTGATGGTTAGGTAGGAGTGACCTCGGCTAGAAGCGGGGCATCCTTTAAAAGAATCGTCACCCTGCACTTTAAATGGTTCGTGATCTAGCACTAAATGGTTCGTGATCTTGCTCCTTAAATGGTTCGTGATCTTGCACCCTAAAATGGTTCGTGATCTAGCACCTTAAATGGTTTGTCATCCTGCACTAAGTGGCATGTCATCCTGCACTAAATGGCTCGTGATCTTGCACTAAATGGTTCGTCATCCCGCGACTTGATCGCGGGATCTCAAGTTAATATTTATATAAGGGTCAGAATGTGTTTTTAGAGAACAAGTCCGCCAAAATTTTTGTTGCCGGTCATCGGGGCATGGTGGGAGGCGCGATTGTGCGTCAATTACAGGCAAAAGGGTTTAGCAATTTGCTCTGTTGTGGGCGCGATCAGCTCGACTTAACCAGCCAAGCCGATGTACGTGCTTTCTTCGAGCAAGAAAAACCAGAGTATGTATTTCTTGCTGCGGCCAAGGTGGGCGGGATTCACGCCAACAATGAGTACCCTGCGGACTTCATCTACGAAAACCTGATGATTGAGAGCAATATCATTCATTCGGCCCACCTCAGTGGGGTGAAGCGTCTATTGTTCTTGGGCAGCTCCTGTATTTACCCTAAGCTGGCTGAGCAACCCATGGCTGAAAGCGCCTTGTTGACAGGTGGCCTGGAGCCAACGAATGAGCCCTATGCTGTTGCTAAAATTGCGGGTATCAAACTGTGTGAGTCCTACAATCGTCAGTATGCTTGTGATTTTCGCTCCGTTATGCCAACGAATCTCTATGGTCCGGGGGATAACTTTCACCCCGAGAACAGTCATGTTATTCCTGCTTTATTGCGCCGTTTCCACGAGGCCAAGTTAAACGGCCTGACGAACGTCGAAATTTGGGGCACGGGAAAGCCCAAGCGAGAATTTCTGCATGTTGATGATATGGCCGAGGCTAGTGTTTATGTGATGTCCCTGAGCAAGGAGGCTTATGCCAGCGAAACCAGCCCGATGTTGTCCCATATTAATGTTGGCACCGGTGTTGATGTGTCAATTGGCGAATTGGCTCAATTGGTTAGTGAGGCCGTAGGCTACACAGGGGATATCAGCTTTAATACCCAAATGCCCGATGGTGCACCGCGTAAGCTGATGAACGTATCCTTGCTCGAAAAGCTGGGCTGGAAGGCCAAAGTCGACCTTAAGTCGGGCTTGGCTGAAGCCTACCAATGGTTTCTCGAGCATCAGCAAGATTTTAGACAGGCGTGATTCATCGTTAGGCGGATAAAAAGCAGCTGCTTGCCGCGATCAAGCGATGCCCGTTTCGCTTTTAGGAAGTAAGTGATTAGTTATATAGGTTCACAATGACAAAAATAATTCCCGTCGTGATGGCTGGTGGCAGCGGCACACGCCTTTGGCCACTGTCGCGTAAGTTGTTCCCTAAGCAATTTTTGCCGCTTATGTCTGAGCATAGTCTGTTTCAGGAAACATTGGATCGCTTGAGCCATATAGACCTTGCTTTGGGTTTACAAATTTTAGCGCCCATCGTTGTCTGTAATGAAGAACATCGCTTTATCGTTGCCGAGCAGTTGCGCCTGGCTAATGTTGAGGCGGGTGCGATTTTGCTAGAGCCGGTGGGACGTAATACAGCCCCGGCTGTTGCGCTTGCAGCTTTGGCAGCGAAAGAAATAGATGAGCAAGCGCTGCTGCTTGTTTTGGCGGCGGACCATGTTATTCGTGATGCAGAAGTGTTTCACCGCGCATTAGCCCAAGCAGCTAGAGCCGCAAGCGATGGTAAACTGGCGACCTTTGGCATCGTGGCACGTACTCCCGAAACCGGTTATGGCTATATCAAAGCAGAGCAGTCTGGCGAGAGTGAAGAAACTGCTTCTAAAGTGGCCGCCTTTGTCGAAAAGCCGGACCTTAATACGGCCAAAGCCTATATCGCAGCCGGTGACTATTATTGGAATAGCGGTATGTTCATGTTTCAGAGCGATACTTATTTAGCGGAGCTAAAAGCGTATCGAAGCGATATCTATGATGCGGTGCAACAAGCCAGTGCGGGCACCGAACGCGATTTCGACTTTACGCGTGTCGATGCGGAAGCCTTTAAAGCTTGCCCTGATGAGTCAATTGATTACGCAGTGATGGAAAAAACCGCTAAGGCGGTCGTGGTCGCATTGGATGCAGGTTGGAGCGACGTGGGGTCGTGGTCGTCGTTGTGGGAAGAGTCACCGCAGGACCAGAATGGCAATGTTTGTAAAGGCGATGTGCTCAGTGAAGATAGCCACAACAATCTCTTTTTTAGTGATAACAAGCTCATCGCTGCGGTTGGTGTCGAAGGATTGGTGGTTGTTGATACGCCCGATGCCGTCTTGGTTAGCCCCAAAAGTCGAGTTCAGGATGTAAAAGCAATCGTGAAACGCCTTGAGCAGAAAGGGCGTTCAGAGGCCACGATTCACCGCTTGGTCAATCGTCCATGGGGGAGCTACGACTCAATCGACATGGGGGAGCGTTTTCAGGTTAAGCGCATTACCGTGAAACCGGGTGCGAAGCTGTCGCTGCAAATGCATCATCATCGAGCCGAGCACTGGATCGTTGTCTCCGGCACAGCCTTGGTTACCATTGGTGATAAAACCGCGATGCTCGCCGAGAACGAATCGACTTTTATCCCCATCGGCGAAACGCACCGGCTCGAAAACCCGGGTGTACTGCCGTTGGAGATGATCGAAGTTCAAAGTGGCAGTTATTTGGGTGAAGACGATATCGTGCGCTTCGAGGACAACTACGGCCGTCAGTGAGAAGGCGGTAGGTGCAAGGCGTGAGATGTGAGACGTGAGACGTTAGACGCCAGACGTGAGACGTGAGACGCAAGACGGTTGAGCTTTGGCTTCTGGCTTCAAGTAGCTGCTAATAATTGGCTCAATAGCATTGAATCGTATAGAATACGCGCCGTTCAAACTACTGCGCTATGGGTGCTTATTCGCGTGGTAGTTATCTTGCCAGAATTGAAATAAAGGTGTCGTCGCGCATGCTAGAAGTGAACCCCATCGTTCAACAAATTAAAGATATGCACGAGCGTGTCAGCACGCTTAGGGGGTATCTTTGACTTTGATATCAAGCAGGAGCGCTTGGTTGAAGTTAGTCGCGAATTAGAAGACCCGGGCGTATGGGAACAGCCCGAGAAAGCTCAGGCCCTCGGCCGGGAACGCGCCAGCCTCGAAGCAGTGGTCGAGACGATTGAAAAGCTCGAAACTGGTCTGGGCGATGCTCAGGAACTGCTGGATATTGCCGTCGAAGAACAGGACGAAGACACCGTTAATGAAGTCGAGTCCGAGTTAAGCGCGTTGCAAGCGCAGCTCGAAACCCTTGAGTTTCGGCGCATGTTCTCGGGCGAAATGGATGCTAACAATGCTTATTTGGACATTCAGTCGGGTTCCGGAGGCACCGAGGCTCAGGATTGGGCGAGCATGCTGTTGCGTATGTATTTGCGCTGGGGCGAGAAAAAAGGTTTCAAAACAGAGTTGATTGAAGTGTCCGATGGTGACGTCGCCGGTATTAAAAGTGCGACAATACAATTTTCGGGTGAATATGCTTTTGGTTGGCTAAGAACTGAAACCGGCGTGCACCGTCTGGTACGAAAATCTCCCTTCGATTCAGGAAGCCGCCGACATACCTCTTTTGCATCGGTTTTTGTGTCGCCAGAGATTGACGACAATGTCGATATCGAAATCAATCCGGCTGACTTGCGTATAGATACCTATCGTTCAAGCGGAGCCGGTGGGCAGCACGTTAACACCACCGACTCGGCAATACGAATTACCCACGAGCCCAGTGGCATCGTAGTTCAGTGCCAGAACCAGCGATCTCAGCACCAGAATAAAGACAAAGCAATGCAGCAGTTACGCGCCAAACTCTACGAACTGGAGATGATGAAGCGCTCTGAAGCCGCTCAGGCATTAGAAGACACCAAGTCGGATATCGGTTGGGGTAGCCAGATTCGTTCTTATGTACTCGACTCCTCACGAATTAAAGACTTGCGTACTAATGTTGAGACCAGCAATTGCAATGCTGTACTCGACGGCGATTTGGACGCCTTTATAGAGGCCAGCCTGAAGAAAGGGCTATAAATAACACGCCTGATTCCGGCTGTGTCGACCTACTTAAACTCTTGCGGAAAATACTATGTCTAACGAAGTACACAACGAAGCGCTGACCCAAGCGGAAGACCAAAACAAGTTGATAGCCGAGCGCAGGGCGAAGCTAGAGCGTTTGCGTGAAGGCAGCAAGGCAAATGGTCACCCGAATGATTTCAAGCGAGAGCACTTGGCGGCGGACCTTCAGTCCGAGTTTGGTGAACAGGATAAAGAAGCGCTGATAGAACTGGGTAAAACCGTCAGTGTGGCGGGCAGGGTGATCCGTCGTGGAGGACCTTTTGTTGGTTTGCAGGACGTATCCGGGACGATCCAGTGCTATTTGGGTAAAAAATTGCAGAAGGAATCGCGTGCTTGGGAAAATCTCGATTTGGGCGACATCGTCGGAGCGACTGGTAAGTTGCATAAGTCAGGCAAGGGCGATCTGTATGTTGAAGTAGAGGTGGTCGAAAATCTGCAAATTCTGACCAAGTCGCTGCGCCCCCTGCCAGACAAGTTCCACGGCCTGGCGGATCAGGAAACAAAGTACAGACAGCGTTATATTGACCTCATTGCCAATGAGGAAACGCGTGAAACCTTCAGAATACGCTCCGCAATTGTAACCAGTATTCGCCGCTATCTATCGGAAAAAGCTTTCATGGAAGTTGAAACGCCTATGTTGCAGGTGATTCCGGGTGGTGCGACCGCAAAGCCTTTCGAAACCCACCATAATGCCTTGGGTATCGATATGTTTTTGCGTATTGCGCCGGAGCTGTATCTCAAGCGTTTGGTTGTCGGTGGCTTTGAGCGGGTGTTCGAGATCAACCGGAACTTCCGTAATGAAGGTTTATCGACACGGCATAACCCCGAGTTCACGATGATTGAGTTTTATCAGGCCTACGCAAATTATGAGGATCTGATGAACCTTACCGAAGATATGCTGCGTACTGTCGCACAAGAGGTGTTGGGCACAACACTTATCCGTAGCACGCGCCGTAATAGTGAAGGCGAGGTCTTGGAAGAGACCTTGTATGACTTCAACCAACCTTTTGTACGTATGACCATGGTTGAAGCGATTCTGAAGTATAACCCGGGGTTTGATGCCGCGGTGTTTGAGCATCCGGAGCAAAATCTTGACGCGATGAAGGCCTATGCCAAGCAGGTGGGTGTGCCAGACAGCCCTCAGCAGAGTACCTGGGGGGCGGGTAAATATCTGACCGAAATATTCGAAGCCACTGCTGAAGAAAAACTAGATCAGCCAACCTTTATAACCGCGTATCCTTGGGAAGTTTCCCCATTGGCGCGGCGCAACGACGCAGACCCTTTTGTCACTGATCGTTTTGAGTTCTTTGTCGGTGGACGAGAGTTGGCCAATGGCTTTTCGGAACTCAACGATGCACAGGACCAAAAAGAACGCTTTTTGAAGCAGGTAGCAGAAAAAGATGCAGGTGATGACGAAGCGATGCACTTCGATGAGGACTATATCACAGCCCTAGAGTTTGGCATGCCGCCGACCGCTGGCGAAGGGATCGGCATCGACCGCTTGGTCATGTTGTTTACAGACTCTCCCTCAATACGAGACGTCATTCTGTTCCCGCACATGAAACCACAGGCCTAGCGAGCGACAAGCTATATGTCTAACGAACGCGCTTTGGCCTCGGTTAAAGACGGGCAGCTAAATGATGCTTGGAAGGCGGTAATCGGGGATCAGCTCGAGCTGCCTTATATGCAGGCTTTGCGAGATTTTCTCGCCACAGAGAAAGGTGCGGGGAAAGTAATTTATCCGCCCGGGGCGAAGATTTTCAACGCCTTTAATCATACGTCTTTCGAGGCAGTTAAAGTGGTGATTCTCGGGCAGGACCCCTACCATGGGCCCGGTCAGGCGCATGGTTTGTGTTTTTCCGTACAGCCGGGCATAAAAGTGCCGCCGTCGCTGCTCAATATCTACAAAGAACTAAACGCCGACCTGGGTCTAGCTGTACCTGCGCATGGCTGCCTGACTAAGTGG
>JBFJVR010000159.1:0-6333 GCA_041624095.1 Oleiphilaceae bacterium | reverse complement strand
GCGCGAGCAGATGCCGTGTGTTTTTCAAGATTTTGGGAAATTTGTGCCAGGAGACGAATGTTATCCTGTTTTTCTTTTGCTTCTCTTTGCGCGCGTGGTGTTTTTTCTATTGGAACTAATGAGCGTTCGATACGCTGCCACACCATAAAGCCGACAAACATGGTGCTAAATACCAGAGGTGCCAGAATATAATCGGGCAGGCTTTCGGAAAACATCAGCCAGACCGTCGCGAGCACTTGTAGAAACAGTAACCAGGCATATTCACGCTGCATTTTCTGACCTTTTATTTATTCGTGTAGTTTGCGCACACTGATAGCCGCACAGGTAATGGAAATAAGTTTAGCTCTTGTGGGCTGAATGACAAACGCGAAAGCGCCTTTCGCTACGGCTAAAGCGCTTGTCGGTCAGAGTTGGGGAGGTTTTAGGCGGACTTCAGCTTCCAGTTCAGTGTTTCCCCAGCCAAAAAAGGTACGATCGGTTGACCATTTGGCAAGATGATTTCTTGGGGGATCTGCCACTCCTCTTTTATCAAGGTGATGCTGCCGCTATTTCGCTCCAGACCATAAAAATCAGGCCCATAGTGGCTTGCGAATCCTTCTAGCTTGTCTAGCACACCAAGTTCTTCGAAGGCTTTGGCGTAAAGCTCAATGGCGCTCCACGCACTGTAGCATCCGGCGCAGCCACACGCAGACTCTTTGCGCTGTTTTTCATGCGGTGCGGAGTCGGTACCAAGAAAAAACTTGCTCGAGCCACTTTGCACGGCTTCTTGCAGCGCGATCTGGTGGCTGTTTCGCTTTAGTACGGGTAAGCAAAAGTTGTGCGGACGAATGCCTCCTACGAGCAGGTCATTGCGATTTAACAGCAAGTGCTGTGGCGTGATGGTTGCGGCGATCTTATCGCTGCCTTGCTTAACAAACTCGACGGCATCGCGGGTGGTGATGTGTTCAAATACCACCTTTAGTGCAGGGTATCTTTCGGTAATGTCGCTGAGGTGCTGATCAATAAATGCTTTTTCCCGGTCAAAAATATCGACATGTGCCGCGGTGACCTCGCCATGAACCAGCAATAGCATGCCTTGCTCTATCATTGCTTCAAGTACGGGGTATAGTTTGTCCAGTGCGGTAACTGCGCTGTCTGAGTTGGTTGTCGCGCCCGCCGGATAAAGTTTTGCCGCAACAATGCCAGCCTGCTTAGCGGCGATGATATCTGCCTCGGAGGTTTGGTCCGTGAGGTAGAGCGTCATTAGCGGCGTAAAGTTCATATTTGGGGGTGTTGCAGCGCGAATTCGCTCTCGATATGCGAGTGCCATCGCGGTATTAGTGACAGGCGGGACCAGGTTAGGCATTACGATGGCACGCCGAAAGCAGCGAGCGGTTGCGGGAACAGTTTCGTTAAGCATGTCACCATCCCGAAAATGCAGGTGCCAATCATCGGGGGTTTGGAGCGTAAGTTCTTGCATCTTGATTCCTGAACGAGAGAGGTTTTCTATATAGCTGGAGGGTATTATGCCCAAATTGCGCGCAGCTTACATCCGATCTTCATTGCAGCAGCTGGGGAAAACTACTTGCCTGGCTTTTGGTGCCGAGCCTGAATCGCTGTTTTAGTCAGTTCTGAGTTTAGGAAGTCTTGTGGGCTAAGCGGCTTGTTAAACAGGTAGCCTTGGCCAATTTCGCAATTCAGGTCGCGCAGATAGTCTTCTTGCTCCTGGGTTTCTACACCTTCAGCCACAACTCTTAGATTCAGGCTGTGTGCCATCGCGACGATTGCCGAGGTGATTTGTTTGTCGTCATTGTCTTCGGGTATATCCTTAACGAAGGCTCGGTCAATCTTCAATTTATCCAAAGGCAACTGTTTCAAATAGCTAAGGGACGAGTAACCCGTGCCAAAATCATCAATAGCGATAGTCAGCCCCAAGCTCTGCAGCTCTTTGAGAATGGAGATCGCATGTTTGATGTCGGTGGCAAGCAAAGACTCGGTCACCTCCAGTTCGAGGCTCGAGGGTTCTATGCCAGCTTTGGCGATAGCCTGTTTAATGTCCGAAAGTAATTCGGGGTCTGAGAACTGCCGCGCGGAAAGGTTGATCGACATTTTTATGCCTTCCAGTCCTTGTGCGTTCCACTCGGCACATTGACGACACGCTTCTTCCAGAATCCATTTGCCGACGGGAATAATAAGCCCGTTGTTTTCGATGGTGTCGATGAAAAAGAATGGTGCCAGCAGTCCCCGCTCGGGATGCTGCCAGCGAATCAGGGCTTCGCAACCGATCAGCTCCCCGGTGTCGAGTTTGATTTGTGGCTGGTAGTGCAGCTCAAATTCGTTTTCTTGTACAGCTCGGCGAAGCTCTGCTTCCAGTGCGATGCGTGTATCGGCGTCTTTGTGAAGTTCCTCACTGAATATGTGGTAGTTGTTTTTGCCTTCAGACTTGGCTTTATACATCGCGAGGTCTGCATGCTGAAGCAAACTCGCCGCTGTGTTGCCATCTATGGGCGCCAGCGTTATACCTATGCTGCTGGATATCGCAAGATTTCTACCATCGATGACCACAGGCTCTTCGAGGCTCCTTAACACGCGTTTCGCGATTGCGGCGGCGCCTTCGGCTTCGCTGGTTCGCATCGAGACCAAACAGAACTCGTCACCGCCTAGCCGAGCTGCATAATCATCATTGTCGATACAGTTTTTTAGTCGTTTTGCGACGATGATCAGCAGCTGGTCGCCAATGTTATGACCTAAGGCATCATTAATGTGTTTAAAGTTGTCCAGATCGAGATAGATCAGTGCGAAACTGGAGTCGGCTTGATCATCTGAGTGAAGCTTCGTATCGATAAGCTCGGTCATATAGGCGCGGTTAAAAAGGCCGGTAAGAGTGTCGTAATGCGCCATGTCGTAAAGTTTTTTACTGTTGGACAGAAGCTGTTTCTGGTAGTCCTCTAGCTGGCGAGTTACTTTAATCGACGTGCTTTGCAGCTGGCTGAGTTCGTCCGCGAAGAAGCGATTGCGGGCCAAGTGTTGAAGGCGTTTTCGGGCTTCTTCAAACTTACCTTGAGGTAGTAGTGGCAGGGCTTTGGATTGTCGTTGTAGTGAAACGATGGGTTGCCAAATGGCGAAAATAACAAGCCCCAAAGAGAGTAAGGTGGCGAGTATGCCTGAGGCGATGTAGGTGTTACGGGCTCTGCCTATTTGCTCGCGGGCAGTGGTGGTGTCCGACAACACCACGATACGGGCGTTATTGCTTGCGAGTTCGGGAGACGACAAAAACATCACCTCGTGTTGGGCGAACCGGGTGTCGACAATGAAAATATCATTGCTTTGGCGCTTGTCGAAACCGAAGTCACTTTGCCAGCCTTCTCTTTTTGCCAGTGCGAACAAAATGGGTTGCATGGTAGCGCGATTGGTTAGAGCCGAAATAGATAAACCGGTTTCACCAAGGGCGTTGTCCTCCACGCTGACTGTTGATGATGGCGTGATCAAGCCGATGTCAGAACCGGTAATACGTTGGAAATCAAGCATTGTGTCTGCTAGAGAAACGCTTACCTGAGTAATGTACAAGGTTCCGTCTTTATCGAGTACCGGGGAGGTTACGGCAAGTTTGCAGTACTGGTCGCAGATAAGTTCGCGCGCTGGAGTGCCTCGCAATCGCGCATGGTTCATGGCGTTTTTTCCGGGTCTAAGGTGTTGTTCGCCCCAGCTCTTGATGAACGTCCCGTGTTCGTCGAACAAGGTCGCGCTTTCTAGGCCCCAGGTTATTTGCAGGGTTAGCCAATGCGATTGCAGTCTTTTTGGTAAGGTGTCGTTCTCAGCTCCAAGGTAGGGAAAGCTGTCAAGCAGGTTCGAAAGCTGAATCGCGCTTTTCTCCAGCAGTCCATTGTATTGAACCAGATACTGTTGTTGGTTGAGGTAGCGGTGATGGGTTTGCAGGGTGGCCAACTGTTGCGCATTGAAGTAGGTAAAGAAGGTAATCAAGGTCAGCAGGATCAAGGCAAGCCCCGAGGTTGCCTTCCAGTACAAACTTAAAAAGGGTTGGGTTCGTGTCGAAGTACTCAAAAACGGTAAGCTCCCTGTAGCAGGAATAAGTTCCAGTATTGTTGTTGTTCGCTCACAACAGGGTTTTCGAGGTCGGGCAGCCAGGTTGTGCCATTAACTCGGTGATACTCTGCACTGAAACTCCAAGCAAAACTGGGCTCGTAGCGCAGACCGTAGACAATATTTTTAGCGAAGGCGTTGTGAGCAGGCCGGGCACCGCCAAAACGGGCCGTATAGGCCTTCCCGTCTTTGTCGCTGGCATCGGTATAGGTGTCGTCCTTCCGAATAAATGCCGACCATTCTGCTGAATACTGGTAACCGAGCTGCACGTAGTAGGCGATCCCCTTGTTCTTAACATCGCTGCCAAAAATGTCGAGGTAGTGGATTGTTCTCCATTGATACTCGCTGAGTAGCTGCCACTCGCGCCAGTTGAATTCGGCAGACACCATAAGCTGATTGACCTTAATGTCACCTGCTTGATACGGCTCTCCGCTTGCAGGCTCAAATTCAGCTTTAAAATCTGTATAGGAGAGTGCCGCACGCCATGCGCCAGAGCCATGCTCGTAAATCAGGCGCGAAATGCTGGCTTGTTCGTTGTTTACCGTTCCGTTGGTGGGGGTGCCACCCAGCAAAGATCGAACTGAACCACTATTGAAAATGGGTTTGCCGAAAATAGTGTCGAAGGAGAGAGTGCCGTTAAGTGTGGAAAGGTGGCCATAGGCGCCCAAGCTATCAGAAGAATGAATTAACTCCCTTAGGTAGCTGAGGTAGATGCCTTCGGCTAGCAGAATGCTTGGCCTGGTTGCGGCGACATCTCGGGTTTCATTGAAGAAACCATAGGGGTTTTTCAGGCGCCCGGCACGTAAGCCCATGCCATATTCGAGGCGATCCTGAATACGCCAATCAATAATCGCATAGTCGAGTCGCGTACCTTTTGGTTTTGCGTTTCCGGTGCGCTTGTATAGGGCTTGAGCGGCTAGCTGAAGATTGTTGGTCGCGCGCCATGAGGCGTTGAGCCCTGCTTCGTTGGCATCCCAGCTACCGTCGGTACTGGTGCCCATAAATTCGTTTTGGTTAGTGTTTACGTACGATTGGCTAATGAACCCATGCCAGTCGATTTCGCCGAGAAAGTGGTTTTCGGCGCTAGAAAAAGAACTGAATATGATGGCGCAGCCCACACATAGTAGTTGTCGCAGCTTCTGCTTAATGGAGTTCAAGCGTTTGCACCTGCTCATGCGGCACTCCTGTATTAATGTAACCAATGGCTCCGGGCGTAGTACTAATAAAGCGTATCATCTGCTCCTGATTGTTTACCTGAATAGGGCCTTGCCCGATACCGGAATAGATATAACGATCCCAGTGGCGCCTGAGTTGGTGAGGAAGCATTTTTAGCGTGTTTGTTAAGAACTGCCGGTGAGTGCGATGTTGGTCGCCCAACACCACAACCGTAATCGGGGAACCGTCCGGCCACAGTCGCGCGCGCATACTAAATATCGATCTAAGCTCATTCAGATTCAGAGCTGGCGCTTCTACCTCGGGGTGCGCAATGATGAGCTGCTGGGCTTGAGCGTCACCTTCGTTCAGGCGAGTGTTTTCCGCCACGCATATATTGATCGATAGCAGGAAGAAGGCCAAGAAGGCAATTATTGTTGTTAATGAGTTTTTTGACATACTCATTAACGATAGACCAATTAACGCGGTTTGAACAAAATACAATGGGCGAAAATATAATCGGATATACTGCTGGGACTCCATCGGGGCCGAAACTGCTTCAACTGCGAGTAAAACACCGCATCAGCGACCTTGTTTCGAGGATTTTTGCTTTCCCTTGATTTACATCCACCGGATACCTTATTCATGCGAAAAGGCCACTACGACCACATTGAGAACAAAGGAATGCAGTGGCATGTCCTGAAATTGTTGTACCCGTATTTATTAGCTTTTAGAGCACGTATTCTGTTCGCAAGCTTGTTCCTTGTCTTGGCCAAAGTTGCCAGTATCTATTTGCCCTTCTTGCTTAAATATATTGTTGACACTCTGGATCAAAATGCAGCTATTTCGGCTGAGCAAGTCAATGCGGACTTGTTGGTAGCGCCACTTGCTCTGGTGTTCGCGTATGGGGCTGCCCGTTTTCTTAATGTGCTGTTTAACGAGCTTAGAGACACATTGTTTGGCCGGGTGACCGAGGGCACGATTAGAAATGTCGGTTTAGAAGCGTTTAGACACCTGCATACCTTGGAACTCGACTTCCATTTGGATCGACGTACAGGAGGGCTCTCGAGGGATATGGAGCGAGGTACCGCTGCAGTGAAT
>JBFJVR010000158.1:0-6379 GCA_041624095.1 Oleiphilaceae bacterium | reverse complement strand
TAAGGTTAAGCTAGGTGTAATTAGGGGCTACTCCTACGGCAACCTATACGTAGATTACATCCAACAGCATCTAGGTAATAGGGCGCGCATCGAAGTAGTTAGTGGTCATAAAGGGCTTCGACAAAATGTTGCTAAGCTAGTTGCGCGACGAATTGATGTGCTGGTTGAGGACAGTAGTGTTTTTAAATATTATATACATAGCAATGCAGTTCGAGGTGACTTTATTCCCGTAGGGCTGGCTTCTTCCGAAGACGTTTATATCGCATTCTCACCCAAGTTGGACGAGTCAAAACGTTATGCGACACTACTTTCAGAAGGGGTGGCTAGGCTCAGGTCTTCAGGAAAACTACGAGAAATCCTTAAGAAATATGGTTTAGACGATTGGCGGGATAAGGGTAAGGACTGAAGCGGGTACGCCGAACATCAAAAAGCGTCAGAGCCAAAGTGGCCTTCGATATCTTCTGCCAGTTCTGAGGGCTTCATAATCAGCACTGTTTGATCGAGGGTAGGGAAGATATTCACGCATAAATTATCGCCTTTCAAGCCCGGAATCCAACGTTCAAAAAATGTATCCAAGTCGAGTTTTTCTGGCTGTAGTTGTTCACCATCTTTTTCCGCATAGTCGGCTGCGAAGTCGGCATGAGGCCATATCGGCAGGTATTCGATATCGTCATCTTCGGAATAGAGCTTCAGGAATTGGCGCTCGTCATTGATTAGAATCCATAGCTCGCCCCAGTCGGTGACCTTCTTCAGGAAATAGTCATATCGCTGGTCACATGGCAGCTTCTGTATTCGTTCACGTTGCTTCGGGTCTAGTTTGTAGCTCATAGTTGGCTTCTGTTACTGGTGGGCGCATGTAAAAGATTGCGCATTAAAATGGGCCATTTTTGGCTTAGTCGCGATACAAAACATCCCTTCCATAGCTTAACTCTAAAGCCTCACGTTCTGTCTTCTTCAGCTTTTTGACGACTAGGGCATATGAATGGTCGATCATGCGCTCGATTTCACCATCGGGTATCGAGCCGTCGAGTATGACAGTATTCCAGTGCTTTTTATTCATGTGGTAGCCCGGTTTAACGCTCTCGAACAAGTCACGCAGTTCTTGAGCATGCAGGGGGTCGCATTTCAGGTTCATGTGACCCACACCGTCATTTTCGCCCAAGGTGGCGAACATCTTGCACTTTACTTTTGGTACCAGCACATCGGGGCCGAAAGGGTAGTCTTCGATTGCGGCGGGCCTGCCCAAGAGGTAGGCTTTTGCCTGATCATAATCCATAGGGTGTCCTTTCCATCGTCAGCAGGAGTTATCACATGCCTGAACCAACCGTTGTTGTTACCGGTGCCAATCGTGGCATTGGTTTATCGCTATGTAAATACTATCAGGAAGCGGGAGCGAAGGTTATCGCTATTTGCCGTTCCTCATCGGTGGGCTTGCAAGCCCTGGGTGTCAGGGTGATAGACAATGTTGATATCGCCAAACCTGCAGATGTGGCAAGTATGGCTGAGGCCTTGAAAGGCCAAGAGATAGATATTCTCATTAACAATGCAGGTATTCTGCGCAACGAGATTTTGGGCAGTCTCGATTTTGCATCTATCCAACAGCAGTTTGAAGTAAACACGCTTGGGCCTTTGAGGGTTTGTGAGGCGCTACTGAAAAATCTGGCAAAGGGGGCAAAAATCGCCTTGATCACGAGTCGTATGGGGTCGATATCGGACAACACCAGTGGCGGACGTTATGGCTATCGAATTTCAAAGTGTGCCTTGAATATTGCTGGCGTTTCTTTGGCCCGGGACCTGGCGCCAAACGGTATTGCTGTGGGGCTGTTCCACCCGGGCTTAGTAGGTACGGATATGATTGGCGGGGTGGGTGATATTACACCTGACGAAGCCGCCCAGCGGCTGGTGCTCAGAATCGCAGACTTGGATTTAAACAATTCGGGCAGCTTTTGGCACTCCAATGGCGAATTATTGCCCTGGTAGTTGCATATTGCTTGAGCTGGCTAAAGCTACCAGGATCAACTTTGGGTCTTAGGCCCGGGGGCTTCGATCAGGTTCATTAAACCCAGAAATAGCTTGTGCGTACCTGCCACGACTGTCGCACGGTCGATTTGATAGTCGGTCATCAGCCAGTTTGTTGCTGATTGCCTTAGTGCGCCAACAAGCGAAATTCCAATCACTTCGCGTTCCTGAGGGTTAGGGCTCCAGTTCGGATATGCCTTTGAGGCCAAGGTATTCAGTATTTTACCAAAGCTGCGGATGTAGCTGGTGTAAAGCGCATCTACTTCTGGGCTGATGCCTTCGAGTTCTACCATGCATATTCGCGCGACGCGAGAGTCTTCTAGCAGTTCAAAGTAGCGATTGATGCCAGCTTTAATAGCCTCGCTGGCATTCGTTTTTGGGTAGGTTTCCGCAAGCGCCGACAGTACCTCTTTGGTAAGCTTCAGCATGCAGTCCTCATACACGGCCATCAATAGCTTTTCGAGGCTACCGAAGGACTCGTAAAAATACCGGTCGGTGAGCTTGGCTTGTTTGCACAGACTTCGCACGGTAGTCGAGCGAAAGCCTGTTGTGCCGAACAGTTCAAACCCGGCCGCGAGAAACTGTTTCTTGCGCTGGGCCTTTCGTTCGGAGCTGCTCATTCCGCCGTAAGTGCGGGAGCTAAGAGGTTTTTCAGTGATGTCCATAGCTGCCATTTGACTATGCTAAAAAGCGAATGTAAAGCGCAAAGCATATAAATTGACATTGTTTGTCGTCAGATGTAGATTTATCTGACGATATGCGTAGTCAGAATGTGCTGGCAAGTTAATTCACCGGCATGCTTGTTGTTAAATCGAGTCAATAGAGCGGGGTTGGAACTGTGTTTCGGGCGGATAAACAGCCTTGTACGATGCAGTAGAAAATTGTAAACATGAAAAGCATGAATCGTTATGAGGTCGTCATTATTGGCAGTGGTTTTGGTGGGCAGCTCGCCGCCATTAATTTGCGCCGACAAGGTATTACCGATTTTGTAATACTTGAACGCCGGGAATTTATGGGAGGGACCTGGAGCCAGAATACCTACCCGGGAGCGGCAGTCGATGTGCAGTCGCCACTGTATTCCCTTTCTTTTGAACCCTACGATTGGTCGCAGATGTTCGCCGAGCAGGGCGAGCTGCGGCAATATACCCAGCACCTGATTAACAAACATGGTCTCGACACGATAACTCATACTGGCAGCAATGTGAGCCGTATTGAGTGGCAAGAAACCACACAAGAGTGGCGCATTCATGTCGAAAATCGCGGCATATACGAAGCCAAATTTGTGATTAATGCGTCCGGGCCTTTAAGTACGCCGGTGATTCCCGATTTCAAAGGGCGAGCGAGCTTTGAAGGTAAGTCGTTTCACACCAATGATTGGGATCAAAGCTACGATTACCAGGGTAAGCGAGTCGCGGTAATAGGTAGTGGAGCCAGTGCCGCTCAGGTGATTCCCGCCATTGCCCCCGAGGTTAAGCATCTGCATGTCTTTCAGCGCACGCCTCACTGGGTTATGCCAAGGCCGGACTATGTGTTTAAACCTTGGCAGCGCGCGCTATTGAGGCAAAAGTGGGTCTATAAACTTCTGCGCGTATTGATTTACTGGGCGCTCGAAACGCGCGTTGTGGGCATGAAGTATTCCAAGAAAATGCTCGATGTGATTGGTACGCGGCAGGCAGAGAAACTATTAAAACAGCAACTAAAAGACCCCGAGCTGCGACGTAAGGTTACTCCTGATTTCACCTTAGGGTGCAAGCGAGTGATTCTCTCGAACACTTTGTATCCTAGCTATTGTCGCGACAACGTCAGTCTCCACGATAAAGAGGAAGGGGTACGCGAAATAACGCCAAAAGGCATTATTACCGAGAAAGGTGACGAGATAGTGTTGGACCTGATTGTTTATTCGACGGGCTACGATGCGACCGACGGAGTAATTTCGTATCCGGTAATCGGTAAACAAGGGCGCAGTCTGGCTGAGTTTTGGGCTGATTATCCGCGCGCATATTTGGGCACCACCGTGCCGGGCTTTCCTAATTTGTTTGTTGTGACGGGCCCGAATACGGGCATTGGGCACACCTCGGCCCTGTTTATTATAGAGTCGCAAATGCGCTATATCATGAACAGCTTAAAGCAGGTTAAGCAGCAAGGTGCCAGCATCATAGAAGTGAAAGCGGATGCGGAGCAACGCTATACAGATCTCATTCACCGTGAAATGGCGCGTACTGTATGGCAAACCGGAGGATGTAGCTCTTGGTATAAAAGCAAAAGTGGCAAAGTCATCGCGATGTTCCCCGGTTTTAGTTTTACTTATCGGCGCTGGGCAAGACGTTTTCGCACCGCAGACCATGTCATTTACGAATAGCTCCGGGTGCAAAATCGAATCGATATCAATAAAAGTGAAAATTGGAATATAGGGGAAAAGGGTGAAGAAAATCTTAGTCGTGATTGCCGTCGTAGCTGGCATGGTGTTCATTGTACCGCCGTTATTACCGGCGAGCGTGGGTCAGCAGCTTTATGCCGGCCTAACAGATCTGGAAGCGAACTTAAGTGGCTTCGAACAAAGGTCAGTTGATATTGGAGAGCTAAGCCTGAGTTATTATCGCAACGACAACCAGGGAAAGCCGGCTGTTGTGATGCTGCATGGTTACAGTGCCAACAAAGATGCATGGATTAGGTTTGCGCGGCACATCAGTGATGATTACGACATTATTATTCCCGATATGGCTGGTCACGGGGATACCGGATTTAATCCGAGCTGGAATTACGGAGGCAGGGCACAAGCTGGGCGTATCGCAAAGATGTTGACGCAACTCGATATCGAAGGTGCTCATCTGGTAGGTAATTCAATGGGCGGCTTTATCTCAGCGCATTTCGCGATCGCCTATCCGCAACGTACGCTTTCTGTTGCGATGTTCGACCCTGCGGGTGTGTCATCGCCCCAGCCCAGTAAAATGCAACAACTGCTAAGCCAGGGCAGAAATGTGTTTATTGTTAATAATCGGGAAGAGTTCGATGAGTTCTTTGCGATGACAATGGCTCAGGCGCCCTGGTTCCCGGATATCATTTTGGATGCTGTTGCTGAACAGTACGTGCAACGGCAGAGTGAGCTAAAGCAGATTTTTGCAGATTTTCATGGCAAGGAAATGCTCGATGCTGAGCTTCATAAAATACAGGCCCCTGCTTTGTTGTTATGGGGCGAAAAGGATCAACTGATTCATGTCAGTAGTGTTGATGTATGGCGCAATGGCGTTTCGGCTTTAACGACGCATGTCTGGCCTAATGTGGGACACATGCCGATGATGGAAATACCCGCGCAAAGCGCCCAGCGTTACGCTGATTTTCTCAATACAGTCAAATAGGATACAAATCATGAAATCATTCCAAAACCGCGTGGCAGCGATTACGGGGGCAGGCTCAGGTATTGGTAGAGCCCTTGCCGTTAATTTGGCAAAGCAGCATTGCGAACTTGCATTAAGTGATGTAAATGAGCCCGGAATGGCCGAAACGGCGAGGCAATGCGAGGCCTTGGGTGTAACGGTAAGCCAGACCAAACTGGATGTG
Organism: Oleiphilaceae bacterium; assembly: GCA_041624095.1. Taxonomy (GTDB): domain Bacteria; phylum Pseudomonadota; class Gammaproteobacteria; order Pseudomonadales; family Oleiphilaceae; genus PZPK01. Next base: position 802 of record JBFJVR010000158.1, on the reverse strand, counting down.
GCAAATCGTCAAGCTGTTTTCGACTGGGCAGATAAGGTCGTGGAGACGCACGGTCAAGTGCATATGATTTTCAATAATGCGGGCGTCGCGCTGTCGGGTACCGTTGATGCACTTTCGATTGAAGACTATGAATGGATAATGGACATAAACTTTTGGGGAGTGATTTACGGCACGAAGGCGTTTTTACCCTATCTGGAGCGTTCCGGTGATGGCCATATTATTAATATTTCGAGTGTTTTCGGTCTGACATCTCAGCCTTTGATGAGCGGGTATAACGCGAGCAAGTTTGCGGTAAGAGGGTTCACCGAATCTTTGCGCCAGGACCTCGAGCTAACCGGTGCAAAAGTCAGTTGTACCTGTGTTCACCCCGGGGGAATCAAAACAAACATTGCCAAGGCAGCACGCGTATCAGACAGTGTGGCGGAAATTACCGGAGAAAGCAAAGAAGAAACCTTGAAGAAGTATGAAAAAATGTTTCTGCATACGCCTGATAGTGCAGCCAAAGTCATCCTCAATGGAGTAAGCAAAAATAAACGCCGCGTATTGATTGGTGCGGATGCCCGCGTGTTTGATGGGTTGGCCAGAGTCTTGCCCAGCGGTTATCAAAAGCTGTTTACCAAAGCGATCAAGTGGCGTAGCAAGTCAGCGACAAAACATTAGCCAAAGGTAAAAAAGGTGCGGAAGTATAGGCGTGTGTTTTATTTCCGCACTGAGCTTGGTTTCAAAAGTGTTATGTTATAACATTTCTGTTTTGAGCTCTGGCCTTCCTGCTTGAGCTGATTTAACGAATGCCGAGTCAGCC
>JBFJVR010000157.1:0-6466 GCA_041624095.1 Oleiphilaceae bacterium | reverse complement strand
GCACTCCTTGTCGATAACTGAGTTGAACGGTCAGGCATTGGTCAACAATACGCTTACGGTAGCGGGTTCAAATGGCGGTATATTTACAGTCAACAATCAAGGAACTGCCAGCTTTGATGCCAGCTCAGGTTTTGAGTACCTGGCAGTCGGCGAATCAGCGGTAACCAGTGTCACCTATACCATTACTGACGGCAACGGCGGGTATGATACCGCGACAGTTCAAGTGACGGTGAATGGTTTAAATGATGCGGTAAACGCGCAAAACGACGCGGCAAGTGCAGAAGAGACCGATACTGCACTTAGCTTGAACGTACTCGATAATGATAGTTCGGTTATTGATGGGGTGGGCCTTACTGTTGGTTTGGTAGATGGAGCAGCTGGTAATGTCGGTACGCCGGTTCTTGGCAGTAATGGTGGCCTATTTACAATCAATGCGGACGGAAGTGTGACTTTCGATGCCAATGGTGACTTTGACTATTTGGCTTCCGGAGAAACCTTAACGACGAGTGTAAGCTATACAGCAGTTGGTTATAACGGTGAAAGTGAGGCCGCGGTTCTGGACATTGAAATCACTGGGCAGAACAATGCACCAGAAGCTAATAATGATTATGTGACGGTTGACGCCGGGTCAAATGGCGAAATTGCAAATCTCATCTTTATAATCGGTCAAGGCTTCGACGACACTAGGCTCACGGCCAATGACTTCGATGCAGAAGGAGACTTTTTGTCTGTCGTCGCTGTCAATGAGCAGCCTCTGGTAGATGGTAGTATTACCGTCGCTGGTTCAAATGGCGGTGTATTTACTGTCGGAGCAACCGGTACCGCTAGCTTTGATGCCTCAACTGGTTTCGAGTACCTTGGCTTGGGTGAGTCAGCAACAACGCAGGTCAGCTATACGGTTTCAGATGGTAATGGCGGAACTGACACGGCCATCGTTGAGGTGACCGTCGATGGAGTAAATGACGCTCCGGTCGCTAACGACGACGCGGCGACAGCCGGAGAAGCAGACACCATTACGCTGGATCTACTGGCAAACGATACGGATGCTGATGGCAATGTATTAACGATTACTTCGATTGATACGACCGGGCTCTTGGGCCAGGTTGTTGATAATGGTGACGGTACGATTTCGTATAACGCCAATGGTCAGTTCGACAGCCTGAACGATGGCGAGTCAGTAGATGAGTGGTTCGAGTATACCGTAGAAGATGGAATGGGCGGTTTGGACACCGCGCAAGTTCAGATTACCGTTCTGGGTTCAAGCGCCGCACAAGCAAGCTCGGCTAGTGAGCCAAGCGCTAGTTCGACGTCGGAGCCAAGTTCTACCGAGCCAGGAACCGATAATGACTTTATGGCGTAAGTAGCGGTTGAGTTAGGGGAGGGTGACGCTTTCCCCTAACTCATTATTCTAGGTCAAACACATAGTAGTTTTAGATGTCTACAGAGAAAATCGAACAGGATATTGTTGATCAGGCGTTAGCGAAAGCAAAGCGCGCTATGTTGGGTGTGTTCGGCTTCAGTTTCGTAGTGAACCTGTTATTGCTGACCTCGCCGATCTTCATGCTACAGGTTTATGATCGCGTGTTAATGTCGCGTTCAGAATCGACCTTGCTTGGTTTGCTCAGTGTGGCCGTGTTTTTACTATTACTTCTATTAGTCATCGAAGTTGTCAGAAATTACTTGATGAATCGTATTAGCGTGCGCTTTGACAAGGACATATCGAAGTTAACCTTGTCTGAGGTTCTTTCTCGCGGAAACAGTTCTAAGGCGATGCACGACGTTAATAGCATCCGCTCGTTTCTGAATGCTCCCTACTTGTTGGCCTTGTTCGATATTCCCTGGTTGCCGCTTTATCTGGGGCTGGTGTACTTCCTCCATCCTGTTTTAGGGCATTTAGGCTTGTTGGGCGCGGTAATACTATTCGCTTTAGCTGTGATGAATGACCGCCTGACTCGTCAGGCCGCGCAAAAAGCCAACGAAGCCTTTGGTGCAGCTAATGAGTTTGTAGAGCATAGTCACCGAAATAAAGGCGCCGTATTGGGTATGGGAATGCTGCCAGGCTTAATGCAGACCTGGTCTACATATCAAGATGCAGGTATGGGCTTTCATATTAAAGCCTCAGATAGCAACGCCATGATCAGTGCCTTAGCCAAAGTGATCCGGCAGGTCATTCAGGTGACGGTACTTGCTGCGGGCGGGTATCTTGCCATTCAGGATATCACTTCGCCGGGAGTGATGATTGCGGCCTCCATTATTATCGGTCGCGCACTTGCTCCGATCGAACAGTCGATTCAGGGTTGGCGGAGTTTCACGAAGGTCAAGTCATCGTACTTGTCCTTGAAAGAGTTCATGGCAACGTTTCAGACTGCAAAACCGGCGACGCCTTTGCCGGTTCCTCAGGGAAACCTTCAGCTAAGTCATGTGTTGTCCTTGGCTGGACAGGCAAGTGCGGATGATGCGCCACCCAAACCCATCATAAAAAACCTAAGTTTGTCGATCAAAGCGGGTGAGGCCGTTGGGATGACAGGGCCTAGCGGTTCGGGAAAGAGCACGATTGCACGTTTAATGCTGGGCATTCTTCAACCCCTAAGCGGCACGGTTCGGGTTGATGGAGCCGAACTGCAACCCGAAGTTCAAAAACAGTTCTCGGCCTATTTTGGCTATTTGCCGCAGGAGGTCGAACTGTTTGATGGTACGGTCGCCGAAAATATCGCGCGCTTTCGCTACGATAATCCCGAGGGCATCGTTGAGGCGGCCAAACTGGCAGGCGCACACGAGATGATTTTGTCTTTGGCGAATGGTTACGAGACGAAAGTCGGTCCTTCGGGAGAAAATCTCTCGGGTGGCCAGCGGCAACGCATTGGATTTGCTCGAGCGCTATACGGAGACCCGTGCCTTGTTGTGTTGGATGAGCCTACCTCAAACCTGGACAACGAAGGGCGGTTAGCACTGTTAGCAGCGGTCGATCAGCTCAAAGAAAAAGGCACCACGATAGTTCTTATTGCCCACCAGCCCGGTCTTTTCAAATCGATGGATAAAATCGCCCTCGTGGCTCAGGGGCAGATTCAGCAGTATGGTCCACTCGACGAGGTGATGCCAACGCTTAAACCAAAAAGCAATGTTACAAAGAGCGTGGATGAAAAACTGTCGCAACCCGCGGTTTCGGGAGCAAGCCCGCAAGTCAAAGTTAAACAGATCCGGAAGCTCTGATGTTGGTCATTGATGCGCCTCAGGCGCCTGAAAGCCTAAAGCTTCCCACGATTGTCGGTGTATGTGTCACGCTGTTTGGCTTCGTCGGTTTTTTGCTTTGGGCGGCCTTCACTCCTTTGGATAGTGCGATCGTTGCCACGGGTAGTCTCAAAGTGGGTTCTGAGAAAAAGCAGATACAACATTTCGAAGGCGGCATCGTTAAGCAGCTTCAGGTTAGTGAGGGTGATGTCGTCAGCAAGGGGCAGGTTTTGCTTACGTTGGATGAGACCTTCGCAAATGCAGAGCATGCCATTCTCCATTCACAAATTCAGGAATTGCGGGTAAGGGAACTTGTGCTCTTAGCACAGCGTGATCAGTTGGAAAAAGTTGAGTTGCCTGAGGATGCGCTTGCGTTCCCCTTAAGCCCATGGATTGAAGAGCAGCTTAGGTCTGCAATGGTACTGTTTGAGATTAGCCATGACACCCTCCAAAGTCAGTTGTCCGTGTTACAAAGCAGGCAGCTTCAGTTGAGTGAAAAAATATCCGGGTACCGCCAGGAAATAAGCGCGAAGGAGGAGCAAATCCGGTACATGGAAGAAGAGCTGGAAGCCTGGGGTAATCTTATTGAGCGTCAGTACGCAAACAAGTTGCGCTATCTTGAACTAAAGCGCGAAAAGTCTGAAGTGCAGGGCGAGTTAATTCAGTTGCATTCGGTCTTGGCTACGTCCGAAAGCCAGATCGAAGAGCTTCGCTTCGAACGTGAAAATCTGCAACAAAGCTACAGGGAGGCTGCCGGTAAGGAGCTGGTAGATGTGCAACTAAGGCTCAAGGACTTGTCTGAGCGTCTCGATTCAGCACAGAATGTGTTGGGCCGTGTTGCGATTAAGGCTCCAGTCGATGGTAAGGTCGTGGGGCTTAATGTGTATACCATCGGTGCGGTTATTCGCCCAGGTGTGACGATTCTCGAAATCGTACCCGCGCGAGACGAACTGGTTATCAGCGCGAAGATCAGACCGGTCGATATAGATAAAATACATCAGGATATGGCTGCAAGGGTGCGTATCTCAGCTTATAAGTTTCATGAACTGCCGGAGTTTTTTGGTCTCGTTGAATCCGTTTCAGCGGACGTTTTTGAAGACCCTAAAACACTGGAACCCTATTACACCGCACGGATCAGAATTCCCGAATCGGTGATTAATGATTTGCCAAAGGACAAACTAAACCCCGGGATGCCAGCTGAAGTGATGATTGTTACGGGCGAATCGACGCCCGCCCAATATCTGCTTGAACCCTTGCTATCGGCTTTTCGTACTGCCTGGCGAGACGATTAGGGCAGCGGGTAAAAATTGTTGGTTATTTAAAGCTAACCAGACCTCTTGCGGAAAAGGAAACGGGCGAACTAAATGCTCGCCGTACTTTTTAATCCGCCTCTGAATCAATCCACTTGCTGATTATCTCTTGCAGTTTAACCGGGTCGACCGGTTTGCTAATGTAGTCATTCATCCCTGAGGCTATACAGCGTTCTTCGTCACCAGACATGGCATTGGCGGTCATGGCAATGATAGGAATGTGTTGGTATATTTCTCCCGCTGCTCCACTGCGCAGCTTCTCGCTTGCCTCGTAACCGTCCATTACGGGCATCTGGCAATCCATGAGTAAAAGCGCATACGGCTGTGCAGGACTATGCCCCTTGAGCTTTTCTATGCAGGCCAAACCATTTTCTACGACCTCTGATTTGTATCCCATTTGCGTTAACATAGATTGCGCAACAAGTTGGTTTACTTTGTTGTCTTCGACGATAAGAATCGCACAATTGTCTGCTGAACGAGCGATGTTTTTGCTTTCCTGGGGTGATGCTATTTGGTACGAGGGCAGGGACTCACCTTTTGTCAACGTAACTGAAAAGCTAAAGGTGCTACCTTTGTTTACTTCACTTTCGAGCGATATTTGGCCGCCCATCAGCTCTGACAACTGCTTGGCGATTGTCAGTCCTAAACCTGTGCCACCGTATTGCCTTGTCGTCGATGCATCTACCTGGGTAAATAATTCAAATACTGACTGTTGTTTTTCGGCATCAATTCCTATCCCCGTGTCGCTTACCTCGCAGGTAAGCAGGTACTTATCATGCTCTTGATGCGTTACGCCAATATTGAGTTTGACTGTACCTTTTGAGGTGAACTTTATCGCGTTCGAAGTCAGGTTATAGATAATTTGGCGAATCCGGCTAGGGTCACCCATTAGAACCGGCGTGTCCAATCGCTCAAAGCGAAGCTCGAATAGCAGTCCTTTTTGTTCTACTTCGTTTCGCAAAATATCTGACGATTCTCTAAACAGGGCTTCGATGTCGATATCGATGTTTTCTATCGCGAGTTTACCGGCTTCGATCTTCGAAATGTCGAGTATATCGTTCAACAAGGTCATCAGATTCTTGGCGCTTGTTAAACTCAACTCTGCCTGCTGCCGCTGTGAGTCGTTAAGATTGTTTTTCAATAGCAGATTGAGCATGCCGATAATCCCGTTCATCGGGGTGCGAATTTCGTGGCTCATACTGGCTAAGAAAGTACTCTTGGCGTGATTTGCCGCGTCTGCATTATTTTTTGCCAAAATCAGGTCGTTCTGTGTTTTTATCCGCGAATCAATATCCTGGAAAGACCCGAACAGCCGCACGCATTTTCCATCGATGAATTCTGCCTGGCCAGCAGCCGCGACCCACAACTCCTTGCCCTTTGCCGTGACGATCTGTAATTCGAGGTTCCATGGTGTACCGTGAGTAATCGCCTGATCAAAGGCGTGTTGAATGAGCTCGCGGCTGTAACCTTGTTTGTAGAATTCAATTGCGGTCGCGACATCAGCCTGAAAGTCCTCAGGAACTTCGTGAATGACCTTGGTGATTTTTGACCAATACAGTTTCTGTTGGGCCAAGTTAAACTCCCAAGCACCAATACGCCCCTGCTGGCTCATCGACTCGAGCATGCTTTTTTGTCGGTTGATTTGTTGTGTTCGCTCTTCTACCTTCTGTTCGAGTTCTTTGTTTAGCTCCTGAAGCGCCGATTTGGAATGAACGATACGCTTGCCAAGCTGGCTAATGACCTGCTCAAGCCTCTCTAACTCGGGCGCTGCGAACGTATCTATGATGATATCTTCATGGCTGCTTGATTCGAAATCTAGTTTTTCTACCTTTTCGGTAAACCCCTCGAGTGCTTTGCCGAGAAAGCGGTTAAACGCCCATATAAACAGCAGCCATAATACGGCCGTTTTAATCAAATCGTTGATCAGT
>JBFJVR010000156.1:0-6481 GCA_041624095.1 Oleiphilaceae bacterium | reverse complement strand
TCTCTGACAAAACACGCCAAAATGCGGTATCTGAAGTTTTTATGCCGCTCATGTATATCAGTGGTCAGCGACTATAGCAAAGTTACCTTTAACGAAACATCACACCATTATGAATGATTTCTATTTAAAAGCAGCCAACACTAGCGTCGGTAAAAGTATTTTCGAAGCACTCAACCTTCCTAAACCGCCGGTACTCAAACGCTCGCCTGACACCTGCCTCTCAACGCCAACCGGAAGAGTACTGATCGCCGGCACCAAAAACAACTATGCTTTAGACACCTTACACAAATTTCTTGATCTCGATTCGCTGGAGTTGTGTACACCACAAATAGACGCGAAAGCATATATCAACGTCGCTGTACTTAAGCAATCCCGTGCTAAAAACGCGGTGACTAACATAGATATTGAGCAAGGTTCGCACACTAAGTTCAACGCCTTGGTCTTTGATGCAACAGGCTTCGAGCAGTTAGCTGATGCAGACACGATGTATCGTTTCTTTCATCACGCGATAGGCAGATTAAAACGCAATGGCCGCGTGCTCATCATCGGTCGACATTTAGGCAGTGCCAATAAGCCCTACGAGGCTGCGTTGGCAGAGTCACTTACGGGCTTTGTTAAATCCTTGGCTAAGGAAATAGGCCGCAAAGGTGCAACATGCAACTTGATTCAGCTGGAAAAAGGCGCGGAGCAAAAACTTCAGGCACCTGTTTTTTACTTTCTGGGAACGAAATCAGCATTTGTCAGCGGGCAGTCTTTGACTGTATGTAAGTCAGGGGCCGGGCGGAAAACCCATTGGGCTCTACCTTTAAAGGGTAAAACCGCGGTAGTAACTGGTGCGGCACAAGGGATCGGGGAAGAAACTGCTCGCGTGCTTGCCCGTGATGGTGCGACCGTAGTGTGCCTGGATATTCCCGCTAACAAGGCTAAATTGTCGAGACTGGCTGACGAAATTGGCGGGCACGCGGTCTGTTTGGATCTGGGTGATGCTGATGCGCCAGAGCAGTTAGCTACCCTACTCGGCGCACAGTTGGGTGTGATTGATATTATCGTTCACAACGCAGGTATTACACGCGACAAAACCTTGGCAAAAATGCCGCAACACTTTTGGGATCAGGTTATGGATATCAACCTGAACAAAATCATCCAAATTAACGACACACTGATGGCCAGTAAGGTATTGGCGCCGAAAGGGCGGATTGTCTGCGTTTCTTCTATTTCTGGCATTGCAGGCAACTTTGGCCAAACCAATTATGCATGTTCCAAAGCGGGCATTGCTGGCTATACGCGGTTCATTAGCGAAACGCTCGAGAGCGATATTACGATCAATGCGGTTGCACCTGGTTTTATTGAAACAAAAATGACCAGCCAAATCCCATTTATGACGCGTGAGATTGGGCGACGTACAAGCTCGCTTTCGCAGGGCGGCCTCCCTCTCGATGTAGCCGAAGCAATCAGCTTGTTCTGTCACCCTGCGGCGCAAGGCTTAAACGGAAACGTGTTAAGAGTATGTGGCCAAAGCCTGCTTGGGCGTTAGTTTTGGTTTAGTGCCCGTCTGCCAGAGTTTTGCCTGAAATAGGCAGCTCCGCTTGACTTGCGCTAAGCACCAAAGCCGGGTCAATGCGCTGGTCTAACCAGTTCATACGCCAGTCTAGGTGCGGGCCAGTTGCCCGCCCGCCTCGCCCTACGAGGCCTATCTTGTCGCCCTGTTTGACGTTTTGCCCCTCACTCACAAGCACTTCGCTGAGATGCAAAAACGATGAACTTACGCCATAGCCATGATCAACAATTAAGGTTCCACCAGAGTAAAACATGTCGGCATGGGCCATTGTCACAACGCCCGCTGCTGGCGCATAAACCGGGGTCCCTACTGGTGCGGCATAATCGATCCCGAAGTGGGGGCGCTTGGGCTTACCATTGTACACTCGCTGACTGCCATAAACCCCAGTCACTGGCCCCTGCATTGGCGCGATAAAGCCATCAAATAAATACCCTAGCGCAGATATATCTGCGCGTGCTTTTTTTACCAGCCGGGCTTCTTCTCGAATACGCTTGAGTTTTGCGGGTGCGGGGTTCACCGTCTGCTGCGGTACGCCCTCCACGTATTGAATCGCGTAGTTTCTTGGCTCTAGTATGAGTTGCTGCGAGTGCCATGTCTCCCCATCTAAACTCCAGGTTAAACTATGCTGCAGCTCGGCATCTCGACCAAAGCCAAACACGAACTTACCATCGGGGCTTACAGCAAGTTCTTTGCCGTTTAAACGCACTGTCGCTTCGGCATCTAGTTGCCCAAAGAGCAACGCCCCTTGGGTCAGCTCTCCCTTTAACTGCAACTCAGCTGACGAAACAGAATAAGAAAAACATATAAACAGAAAAAATCTAAGCAGGGTCATGGCAGGCTCGCGTTCGTACAACACTTGTGGAAAGCATATCGTAGCAAAGTGAGTATAATAATGGCTATGTCACAACTGCACCTTTTCAATACGCCCGATCAGATCGACGACAACTTGTTCGAAATAATCGAGCTTAACCCCGGAACCATCACACTGGTGAGAAACTTTCTCCCTGATGCCGTGTCTCTTAACTTGTACCATTCCCTCCTCAACGAGCTTAACTGGCAACAACCCAAACTCAACATCGCCGGTCGCTGGGTTGCCATACCCAGAATGCAAGTATGGATGGGGCAACATGCATACGCCTACTCCGGCAAACAGTTTGCTGCTGAACCTTGGCACGAAGGTATCCTTGCCATAAAAACAACTCTTGAAAGCCGTTTTGGATACGCTTTCAATTCAGTGCTATGCAACCTGTATCGAAGCGGACAAGACAGCGTCGCTTGGCATGCCGATGACGAGCAGGAGCTTGGCAATGCGCCTGTTATTGCATCTTACACTCTAGGTGGGAGCCGTAAGTTCGTACTGAAGCCAAAAGCACCTTCACAACGACGCGTATGTCTCGAACTAGCCCATAATGAGCTGATAATTATGGATAAAGATGTGCAGCCATACTGGTTTCATCAGGTTCCCAAAACCCAGAAACCAGTCGAGCCGCGTATTAACCTGACTTTTCGCCACATCTATCCCACGGCGGGTTAAATCGGGTGCTGACTATTCGCCTGGTTCGCTTGGCTGGTTGATGCTGCGCAAGGCCTCAAAGCGCGAAAAAATCCTCCCGTAGAGGCTAGCCTCAGGATATTTCCCCTGGCTATCTCTTGTACCCGGTGACTCACCGAGCAATAGATTCAATGCCTCATCGACATGCTTAACTGCATAAATATGGAATTTTCCGCGTTCGACTGCATCGGTCACTTTTTTATTCAACATGAGATTATGCACGTTACTTGCAGGCAAGAGCACGCCTTGCTCCCCACTCAGGCCGATAAGTTCGCAGGCGTCATAGTAGCCCTCTATTTTTTCATTGACGCCTCCCACCGGTTGTATCTCGCCAAACTGGTTAACCGAACCGGTCACCGCAAACTGCTGCTTGATAGGCGCTTCTCCCAAAGATGAGATCAAGGCACACAACTCGGCCAATGATGCGCTGTCGCCGTCTACCTCACCATAAGACTGCTCAAACGCTATACTGGCGGAAAGAGGCATGGGCTTGGTCTTGGCAAATATCGCCGACAAATATGACGATAAAATCATCACTCCTTTGGTATGGATACTGCCACCCAGCTTTGCATCGTGCTCGATGTCGACAATATCGCCATCACCAAAGAAGCAATTTGCAGTGACCCGATTAGGCATACCAAACTCGGCTCCTCCGGTCGTCAGCACTGATAAAGCATTAATCTGCCCGACTACCTGCCCTTTCACTGTCAGCAAGGTAGAACCGTTGCTGATGGTTTCAAACATTCGGTCTTTGATGCGACTGTTTCTGTGCTGGTCGCTTTCGAGCGCGCGCTCGACGTGAGGTTCACGAATCATGGTCGAATTCTGCTCTCGTGCCCAAAAGTTCGACTCGCGCAGCAGGTTCGCGATATCAGATGCATGTAGCGACAACTTGCTTTGGTCTTCGGCTAATCGGGAGCTGAACTCAATGATTCTTGCGACTGCTTTGCGGTCACAATGCAAGAAGGACTTTTCGTGAACGAGGCTCGAAATAAACTTTGCGTACTGTTGCTGGGACTTTTTCGTGCGCGGCATTTCATTCTCGAAATCTGCCGTGACCTTGAACAGTTCTTTAAACTCAGGGTCATAGTGCTGTAACAACAGATAGGTCTCACGATCACCAAAAAGAATGATTTTAACGTTCAGCGGAATCACCTCGGGCTCCAAAGATATGGTGCCCGATAAAGTGACCTCTCGCTCTAACGAGTTAATTTCTAAACAACCGGCGCGCAACGCTCGTTTTAGTCCATCCCAAACAAAGGGTTGCTCCAGAACCTTATCCGCATCCATAAGCAAATAGCCGCCATTGGCTCGATGCAGGCAACCCGGACGAATCAGAGAGTAGTCGGTAAATACCGTACCTTTATAGGTAACGTGTTCCACATACCCGAACAAGGTATGGTAATTTGGGTTTTCCTCTACAACGACCGGCTCTTTGGATTCCTTGTGATGGACCAATACATTAATCTGGTAGCGCCTAGGTAATTTTTTATCCAATGTCGCGTAGGCAAGCGCGCCCTGCTCTTCGCTGTCTTCCAGAAAAACGTCGAGGTTAGCCACGATGTCTTTTTCGAGGTCTTGTAAATAACCTACGACCGTTGCTTCCTCTTTATATTTTTTTACCAGCGCCTCTATCAAATGGCTAGAGACACCCTTGACGACTTCTTCGCTCAAGGCCTGCTGTTTATCAACAAATTCCTGTTCCCACGCGGCCAGTTTACGGATAGTGCTGCGCAGCTTTAACTCCAGCTTATTGATAACCTCCTCGAAACGCCCCTGCTCCTCTTCCGACAGCATCGCGAAGCTCTCTGCTGTATGGGCTTCGTCGCCATTCATTGCTGTCAGCCGGTAACCACCCGGCGTGGTAACACTTAACTTTACCTTTTTCCGCTGTGCCTGCTTGGCAATCTTTTCGAGCGCGCCTTCTTGTAATTCCGCATAGTCGTTTTTAAGCTTTTCGGAGCGTTCGAAGTAACTATCGTTGTCAAAGGCCTGCGGAATTCCCTTCACCAGGCGCATCATCAATTTTTCGATATCTTTTTTAAGCCCCAAACCCATCCCTACCGGTAACTTGAGTACTTTTGGCGCACGAGGCTCATCGAAGTTAGCCACATAACACCAATCCCAAGTGTGCTTACCGGCTTTGACCTGATGGTCGAGATACCGCAGCAGCATTGTTCTTTTACCCAGTCCGTTGCGCCCCACAGCGTATATATTGTAGCCACTGTCTGGCATCGCCATTGCAAAACGAATTGCTTCCTTCGCGCGCGCTTGGCCGACTATCTCATCGAGCGGTTCAAGAGATTTTGTCGAACTGAATTTCAGGTCATCAGTAAAACAAGAAGCGTATACCTGTGAAGCCGAAAGCTTTTCCACTGCGTATCCTTATTTAACGGAGTTATTTTCCGGACGAAGAGCAAACTCTTGTTGTTCATCCGCTGATAAGATCAAGTATAACCGTCCTTACCAATTTATTTCGCTACGACTCGCCTAACTTGCGATCAATTTCTTGCGCCGCCCGCTCTCTGGGCTCAAGTTAAACATAATTTTGCCGATATAATCACCAGATTGACTAATATTTGTACATGCAAAACAACAGGAGGCCTGGATGCACACTCCCCCCATAGACAAATCTCCGACCGGTTTCAGCCTCCCACAGGGGCGCTTGAATAACGTGCAGAGACCACAACAAAAAACACGACGAGAACAGAGCCTGGAACGCCGGCGCCAACCCGATAGACGCCGTAAACAAATCGCAGCTAAGCATACGACCGAACGGCGTCACCGACGCGACCGCAGGCAGCCCGAGTTGCTTAACGCTGCAACCGCTCGCCCCGAGAGCATAGCCAGCCCAAAAGGCAGGACAATCAATATCCGCGCATAGTGGCGCCATCTGCCCCCTTGATTTTACTTGTGTGAACCGTTTAACATCTGTTGGCTAACTCCACTCTAGCGTAATCCACAAAGCCAAGTTATAAGAATGCACAATATTAATATCGTCAATTGGGCTGAGCGTCGAATTAAAAGACGCCATAAAGCACCTGACCTCAGGGTTACGGTAAAGTCCGCCGGGATCAAAAAATGGTTTCGACCCGCCATGGAAGTCGTCTGCCTCGACATAAATCGGTATGGGATGGCGATAAAGGCGCCGAGGTCGATCAAAGCAAAAGACAAAGTACTGGTGTCCTTCAAAGGCAAATACATAACACAATCAAATGTGCCCGGTGTGATTACTGAATGTGTCAGACAAGAAAACGTGTCACGCATCAGCATTGCCTTTAGTTATGCACTCGACAGCAAAGATTACTGCCGTAAAACAGACAACGCACTATCTCGCATAGAAAGCCTTTACAGCAATCACCAAGAATCTA
>JBFJVR010000155.1:0-6532 GCA_041624095.1 Oleiphilaceae bacterium | reverse complement strand
GGGACCTTGCATGTTCGCAGATATCTTCAATCTCGTTGTCGATACCATCTCATCTTTATATCTGCTAATTATCCTGTTGCGCTTTATTCTGCAGTTATCGAGAGCCGATTTCTACAACCAGATTTCGCAGTTTGTGGTCAAGGCCACGAACCCCTTAGTCATACCTTTGCGCAGAGTCGTTCCGGGCTTTGGTGGTATAGATGTGGCGTCACTACTCCTGGCGCTGTTATTTCAGTTTGCGGTGTTACTGCTCAAGAGCCTGGTGCTTGGTTTTGGGATACCCGGGCTACTTGGTTTATTGGCGATGTCGGCAGTTTTGGTATTGAGTTTGCTGCTTAAAATCTATTTCTGGGGTTTGATCATTATGATTGTTGGTAGCTGGATTGCACCGGGGAGTGGGCACCCAGCTTTAGTGTTGATTAATCAGATTTGCGAACCTGTGATGAAGCCTTTTAGAAGTATTCTGCCTCCGATGGGTGGGCTTGATTTGTCGCCTATTCTGGTTTTTATGGTGCTGCAAATTCTTTCGGTATTGATGTCTCATTTAGCCCACCAGGTAGGTTTAAGCTTTTCTATCATGTGAACAAGTTCTCATAAAACGCTTATAAGTGATTGAAATAACAAGATATAACATAAAATAACATCTCCGCCGGCTGAACCTTGCGGGTCAACTAAGTTGTTGATAAATATCGCGTTATTTTTGCCGGTCAGCTCGCAGCTTCACCTCCGCCTCTGAACCCTGAGTCAAACCCCTCACTACGTCACATTCGTCTGCCAAAGCCGCGCCTATAATCAGTTTAAGTCGCAATTTTAGGTCGAAATTATTTGATCGAGCTTATTCGTGTTTTTGCGATAACTGCTTTGCGATAACAACATAGGAAAGGGCTATGGCGATAAAGGGCTTATCTCAACAGGTTGACGCCTACAACGACTGGAAAACGCTGCTCAAAGATGAAATCGGTAACTACCAGGTTTGGTTACGGGATAACGAGCTGGATTCAGACGATATTCAGCAGCGCTTGCTCAGAGGGTTTAACCTGCTGCAGGACGACCAGTTAACCATTGCTTTTGTTGGTGAATATTCGCGCGGCAAGACCGAGCTAATCAATGCATTAGTGTTTGCAGAGTTAGGGCAGCGCATGTTGCCTTCTCAGGCTGGGCGAACGACGATGTGCCCGACAGAAGTCTTCTTTGATTTTGAGCGTCAGCAGAGTTATCTACGCCTACTCCCCATTGAAACCCGCATTCAGCATAAGTCCATTTGTGAACTCAAAAATGAACCCGATGCATGGCATGAAATTCCGATCGACGTAAACGACCCGGATAAAATGAGTTTCAGTCTCCAGCAGGTAGCATCAACACGTTCTGCCACCGTTGCCGAAGCACGGACTTTGGGTTTTGATGAAAAGATGCTCGAGCACGAACCGGGGCAGCCAGGCAGGGTAAGCATACCCGTTTGGCGTCATGCTCTGATCAGTCTCGACAGCCCTTTACTGAAAAAAGGTTTAAGAGTTCTGGATACACCGGGGCTGAATGCCTTGGGCTCGGAACCCGAACTGACCATCAGCATGATCCCCAAAGCGCAGGCAGTTGTGTTTCTACTGAGTGCTGATGCGGGCGTAACTGCCAGTGATATGTCGATATGGAATGACTATATTAATACCGCAGACGCTGATCATCGTGCCGGGCGCTTCGCTGTACTGAACAAAATAGACGTGCTGTGGGATGACCTGCAAGGCGATAAACACACTGCCCAGTCAATTGAGCGTGTGCGACAAACAACGGCAGACCACCTAGGTATTCCTGCCGAGGACGTGATACCTCTTTCAGCCAAGCAGGGCTTGATGGCGCGCGTCAAAAATGACGACTTATTATTACAGAAAAGCGCGCTGGTAAAGCTGGAAAAACTGATTTCAAAGCGAGTGCTGACCCAGAAAGAAGAGCTTATTTATGGCTCCTTGGTGCACGACTTGCTGGGCATGCTTCACAGTAGCCAATCGATACTCAATGAACGCTTGGCAACGTTGTACGAGCGTTATGATGCCTTGGCAGGTGAGACAGTGAGTAATGATGTCTTGCAGGAACAAGCCAACAAGACACATGCTGATCACGACTTGTACTACAAAAAACTGATTACTTTGAAATCAAGCAGACGCTTGATGCAGTCTCAGGGCGAGATACTGCAGCAGCTCATGAGCCCGACAAACTTTGAAGAGCTATTGGATCAAACCAAGCGCAGTTTGCACAACAGCTGGAGCACACTGGGGATGAACCGTGCGATGAGCCAGTTTTTTGTGCAAATGGAACAAGCTCTCGACAATATTACGACGGAAGCGCAGCTGGCAGACAAGATGGTTGCAGCAATCTATCAGCGCTTTACCGTTGATATTCCAGCAAAGCACTTACAGCCGCGTACCTTTTCTATTGCCCGTGAGCGCAAGCGTTTGAAGGAACTAAAACAGAAGTCCATCAAGTTCAGGCGGAACCCGAAAATTATTATGACTGAACAAACGCTACTGATTAAGCGCTTCTTTAATACCTTTGTCACCGAAGCCCGCCAGATTCATGCCCGAGTTCTTGAAGAGGCGGTGCGCTGGCCTGATGAAGCCTTGTTACCCCTAATGCAGTACACGCTGGAGCAGAAAAAGATGCTCGAGAAGCAGGTGGCTGAATTACGCGCGATGGCCAGCTCTACTAAAAATGCACGTGAGCAACAGCAGTCGCTAAAAGTAATGATAGACAAAGCGCATACGCAATTGAGCAAAGCGGAGCGTATTCAGGAACAGCTAAAACAGCCTCCTCCGAGCGAACATTCGTCCCTCAAGGGCATTGCAAACTAAGCTGAGCCTAGCGCTTTGGCGCTAGTCATTCGGGGCCACTGGTTGCCAATCGACATGGGGGCGTTTACACTCCGCATTCCCTTCAATTAACCAGATCAGGCCCGAATGCCCAAGTCATTTTCAGCGAACTCTGTCGGTATTGTTGAACCCAAAACAATGCACTTTGACCAGCCTCTGCAACTGGTCTGCGGCAAATCACTTTCTCAGTACGACCTGGTTTATGAAACCTATGGCAAACTAAATGCCGAGGGGAGCAATGCCATTCTGATTTGCCATGCGTTAAGTGGTGACCATCATGCGGCAGGTTATCATTCAGAGACTGACAGTAAACCAGGCTGGTGGGACAGCTGTATTGGGCCGGGTAAACCAATCGATACCGAGCGTTTTTTTGTCGTAAGCCTGAATAATCTCGGTGGCTGCAATGGCAGCACCGGCCCTAATCAGGTGAATCCGGAAACCGGCGAACTTTATGGCCCCGATTTCCCGATCGTCACAGTGCAGGACTGGGTGAAAAGTCAGGCGCGCTTGGCTGATGTGCTCGGTATTTATACTTGGGCCGCCGTGGTTGGCGGCAGCCTTGGTGGCATGCAAGCATTGCGCTGGTCGCTCGACTTTCCGGATAGGGTAAAACATGCTGTGGTGATTGCATCTACACCCAAGCTGACGGCCCAGAATATCGCATTCAACGAAATTGCACGTAAAGCAATTACTTCAGACCCTGAGTTTCATGATGGGCATTACTACAAACACGGTATTGTTCCTACCAAAGGGCTGATGCTGGCGCGCATGATAGGTCATATCACTTATTTGTCGGATGAGTCCATGGGTGAGAAGTTCGGGCGCGACCTTAAATCGCCAGAGTTCAATTTTGGTTATGGGGTGGAGTTTGAGGTTGAAAGTTATCTGAACTATCAGGGCAAGCGCTTTTCTAAAACCTTTGACGCTAACACCTACTTGTTGATGACGCGTGCACTGGACTATTTTGACCCGGCTGCGGATTTTGGTGGCTCGCTTGAAGAGGCCTTATCGCTATCGAAATGTGGATATTTCGTCGTATCGTTCAGTAGTGACTGGCGCTTTTCGCCGGCGCGATCAGAACTGCTGGTCGAATCCATGATTAAGGCAGGTAAACCGGTGAGTTATGCCGAAATAGATGCGCCTCACGGGCACGATGCCTTTTTGATCCCGACGCCGCGCTATATGGCTATTTTTAGCGCGTATATGGATAAGGTGGCCGAGGAGGTAAATGCCCATGCGAGCTGATCTGGAAGTCATTGAACCCTGGATTAAACCCGCGACGCAGGTACTCGACCTTGGCTGTGGTGATGGCACCTTGTTGGCGTATCTGAAAGAAAAGAAGCAGGTGCTAGGCTATGGTCTCGAAATAGCCGAAGAGCAAATTACGCGCTGTATTCGCAAGGGCGTGAATGTCATAGAGCACGACCTCGATGCAAAAGGGCTTGGCAATTTCGCTGACCAGCAGTTCGACACCGTGATTATGACTCAG
This sequence comes from Oleiphilaceae bacterium, assembly GCA_041624095.1. GTDB lineage: Bacteria > Pseudomonadota > Gammaproteobacteria > Pseudomonadales > Oleiphilaceae > PZPK01. The sequence continues at coordinate 2,185 of JBFJVR010000155.1, read as the reverse complement.
GCATTGCAAGCTGTAAGGCGGCCTGATGTCATGCTCGACGAAATGCTGCGCCTTGCGCGTGAAGGGATCGTGACCTTCCCCAATTTTGGTCATTGGCGCTGTCGTCATTATTTATTGTGGAAGGGCAAGATGCCGATGTCCAAGTCGCTGCCACATACCTGGTATAACACGCCCAACATTCACTTGTGTACCTTCAAGGACTTTGAGTTATTGTGTCGTCAAAAGGGCATCAAGGTATTGAATCGGACGGTGGTCAATGCCCAGTTTGAGCCGAATCGTTTTTCACGCATGTGGCCCAACTTATTCGCTGAGTTTGCCGTCTATCGAATCGCTCGGCGTTAGTCTTATACTCAAACGCTGGGTTACGCAACAGGAGCTAGCACGATGAAAACATATCTACGTTTCTCACTTACGCTTTTGGTGTTGGTGTTTTGCTTCCCGGTCCAAGCAGAGCAGAAGAAAATCTTTAGCGGGCAAAACGGAGCCGAGTACGAAGTGCACTACAATGCTTTTAACAGCACGTTTTTGCAGCCAAACATTGCCAAACAATATGGTCTGGTGCGCAGTAAGGCGCTTGGCGTCGTCAATGTGAGTGTATTACGGCGCAATGCAGACGGCTCCACCACAGCGGTGGGCACGGTTGTAGAAGGGCGGGTGATCAATGATATTCAGCAGCAACAGACGATGGGTTTCCAACAGGTGATTGAGGGTGATGCGATTTATTACCTAGCGCAGATGCAATTTATCGAAGGCGAGATACTTACCTTCGATCTCAAACTTTACCCGCAGGGTGAAACCCAAGCCCTCCGTCACCGTTTCACGCACGCCTTTTATAATTGATCTGGTTAGTAGCCAGGGAGTCGAATTGAACGTTGTTATAGCAAGTGGTAATCAGGGAAAATTAAATGAATTTCGCACCCTGCTGAGCCCATATAAGATGGAGGTTGTGGCGCAGTCCGACTTAGGCATAGAGGCTCCTGAAGAGACCGGCCTGACTTTCATCGAAAATGCGCTTATTAAAGCGAGACATGCTTGTGCAGCGAGTGATTTACCGGCAATTGCCGATGATTCGGGTCTGGCGGTTGGGGCCTTGCAGGGGGCGCCGGGAATCTATTCGGCTCGTTATGCAGGCGAAGGCGCAAATGACGCCGATAATATAGTACGCCTGTTGCGAGAACTCGAAGGCGTGGCGGAGGCAGCTCGCAGCGCGACTTTCCATTGCGTTTTAGTTTATCTGGAACATGCAGAAGACCCGACACCCATCGTCTGCCACGGCCAGTGGAAAGGGCGCATACTCGACTCGCGCCGGGGTGAAGGCGGTTTCGGATATGACCCGGTGTTCTGGGTGCCCGAAAAACAGTGCGCTGCCGCCGAACTAAGCAAACAGGAAAAAAATGCCATTAGCCATCGTGGCAAGGCAATGATGGCGCTACTGGCGGCGATAGAAAGCCGTCAAGCACAGCGGTTTTGAGTTGCATATTCAGTGCTAGCGCTGCCGCCACTTAGCCTCTACGTGCACTTACCCTGGTGCGTAAAGAAATGTCCATATTGTGACTTTAACTCCCATGTAAGTCAGGAGATCCCTGAACCGGCTTATCTAGAGAGCCTGCTTTCCGACTTACAGGCAGAGTTGGGAGTTGTACAAGGTCGCTCGCTACGAAGTATTTTTTTTGGTGGTGGTACACCGAGTTTGATGAGCAGTAGCTTCTATCAGCGTTTGCTGGCGCGTATTGCTGCATGTATCGACTTAGACCCGGAGATAGAAATTACCCTCGAAGCGAACCCTGGTGCCTCTGAGGCTGCGCGTTTTGTAGGTTATCGTGAAGCGGGAATCAACCGGCTTTCAGTCGGTGTGCAGAGTTTTCAGCCCGACTTTCTCGCCAGCTTGGGTCGCGTGCACTCAGCAGACGAAGCACTCAAAGCCGTTGAATGGCTTAAGCAAGCAGGTTTTGATAATTTTAATATTGATCTGATGCACGGATTACCCGGGCAAACACCTGACTTGGCTTTGGCGGACTTGGAACAGGCGATGGCGCTTAATCCGACGCATTTGTCTTGGTATCAATTGACGATTGAGCAGAATACCGAGTTTTTTTCGCGTCCTCCGCCCTTACCAAATGAAGATACTTTGTGGGAGATCCAGCAAGGTGGTGCCGCTCTATTAGCAACGCGCGGCTTTATGCAG
>JBFJVR010000154.1:0-6552 GCA_041624095.1 Oleiphilaceae bacterium | reverse complement strand
GATTCCGATTCGCCCCCTGAGCTATCTATCCTTTGCACTCAACTACTACTTCGCCGATAACATCATGGTCGAGTTTAAATTGACCAATATCGTACTGCACTTGCTAAGCGGAATACTGGTATATCTGCTCACACGGCGCGTTCTGCGCTTACTGCAGCTCAAGCTGAGCAAATTTGAGTTAGAAGGGTTGAGCCTACTGGTATGCTTTGTTTGGCTGCTGCACCCACTATTTGTTTCGACCGTGCTATACATCACCCAGCGGATGACCATTTTAGCGGCACTTTTTACCTTCCTCGCTGTCAACGCCTTTATCGATTACCGCAACACATTTTTGAAAGAAAACGCAGGGCTGTTCAGGGCAGTAATTGTGTTAGGCCTAGCAACGCTTTGCGCTTACGCGGCGAAAGAAAATGGCATTCTTATTCCGCTGTTTTGCCTGCTGATTGAAGTGCTGTTTTTCCGTTTTGCCTTTCACCCCCATTGCACCGCCGCAGCAAAAGCGACCTATCTCGCGTGTTTAGCGCTACCGGCACTTATCATCGCCCTTTATCTAGGCAACAGTTATCTCTCTCAGCTAGCAAACCCCTCTATGACGCGCGATTTCACAGTAAATGAGCGACTATTAACACAATCTAGAGTGCTGTGGCAATACCTGAGTTACCTAACGCTAAGCGATGCCCAGGGAATCAGTTTCTATCACGACGACATACAGGCGTCTTCATCTTTTTTCTCCCCTGCCAGCACATTCTATTCAATATTTGGCTGGGTATCCCTACTCGTACTTTGCCTCTATTGGACGCGCAAAAAAATGCATCTATGGCTCAGTTTTGGGGTGTTCTGGTTCTTACTTGGACACGTGATGGAGTCCACCGTACTACCCTTGGAACTTGCATTTGAGCACCGTAACTACACACCCGGGTATGGCATTATTTTACTCGCCGTCCTAGGGCTCTACTTTGCTCTGCGCAAGTTAGTTGGCGACAAGCCCTTCACCCTGCCAGGCTTGGCTATCGCACTGATTTTGCCGCTCAGCATATTAACAACGCAGCATGTAGACGCTTGGCAAAGCAATATTAGTTTGACTCACGACAGCTACGAAAGAAATCCGCATTCACCCAGAGTCTTAACACAAATGGCTAGCATCAGTTACCGTGACAAAGACTTTCAACAAGCGGAGCATTTTTTGCAGCGCGCAAGAGATAGCGACCCGGGCGAGGTGGCCTATGATTTGTATCAGCTAGGACAACGCTGCGCAGAGGGAAAGCAGCTTAACGATGATTTGCTTCGGCGCACGCTGGCAACACTAACTAAGGGCACGCCCACTTCAGTGAGTTTTAACGGCTTTAACAGCGTCATTGCGCATTGCAATACGCTGCAATTTGATCAGATTTTGGGTGATATTTATCGTGCCGTGAGCAAGAGTAAGTTCAATCGATTAGCTGCAAATGGTTTTGTCATGCTCGCGCGTTCTGCCCTGCGTGCAGGCGATACATCCGCTTACCATGAACTGTTAGTACAAGCACAAAAAAAGGCCAACACATTCGAAACCAAACTGGAGCTGGCCAAACAAAAACTACCAAAGTAATGCGCTTAAAACTGGCAGGCAATTCGAAACATCCAAACAGACTCAGGCCTGCCAAAACGCACACTTAAACACGGCAACACCGGCACGTTTGACCTGCTTGAAAGGCTCGCGTGATCTGTTATGGTACTGGCCAAGTTCGTTACTATAAAAAGCAAGCGTCGATCGAACGCCTGCCACTGATTAAAGAACTATGGGGCAGAAGCGATGCATCCTTTTCAGTTTTCTACAGTAGGCACCATCATTCATGAGATTGGTGCAGCAAAACGCATTGCAGACCTGTGCGCCCAGCAAAACTGCGCCAGGGCAATGATTATTACCGACGCAGGAATTCTTAAAGCGGGCCTGTTGTCGCCTTGCCTCGAACAATTTTCTGCGGCGGGCCTATACTGCAATGTTTTTGATCAAGTAGAAGCTGACCCGGCAGACAAGATTGTCGAGCTTGCTGCGCGCGAAGCGCGCCAGAGCGCGGCCGATATTATTATCGGTTTTGGCGGAGGAAGTTCGATGGATGTCGCCAAACTTGTAGCCGTTTTGGCTCACCCCTCAACCGAGCAGGCGCTCAGCTCCATGTACGGGATTGCGCAGATCACCTCTCCGTCCTTGCCGCTGATTCAAGTACCTACTACCGCTGGAACAGGCTCCGAAGTTACTCCTATAGCCATTATCACGACGGGTGAAAATAGCAAAGCAGGCATTGTATCCACCAGACTTCTTCCGACAATCGCGCTATTGGATGCCGAGCTGAGCCTTGGTTTGCCCGCACATATTACTGCTGCAACGGGTATCGACGCGATGGTTCACGCCATTGAAGCCTATACGAGCAAAATCAAAAAAAACCCAGTATCCGACATGTTCGCCAAGCAAGCCTTGCGTCTGCTTTCTGACAATATTGTCAGCGTCGTGCAGGATGGTTCGCGACTCGAAAATCGCGCTAACATGCTTTTGGGGTCGATGTATGCAGGGCAGGCCTTTGCGAATGCACCTGTGGCTGCGGTACATGCGCTAGCCTACCCTCTGGGTGGGTATTTTCATATACCCCATGGCCTAAGCAATGCGCTTGTTCTCCCTCATGTATTGCGATTTAATCTGGATGCGGCGCCAGACTTATATGCTGAGCTTGCGGAGTTAATTAGCCCGACAAAAGAAACCATGCAAACCCTAAATCCGGCCGAGAGATTAGTCAGCTATTTCGAGAATTTGACACTAACATTGGGATTACCTTCGCGGCTTCGTGATTGCGGCGTTAGCGAGTCCTCCCTGCCATTGCTCGCGGCCGAGGCGATGAAGCAGGAAAGATTACTGGTAAACAACCCTAAACGCTTGAGCGAACACGATGCCTTGCAGATATATCTAAGCGCATACTAATGACAAAACACTGCCTAAAATAGAAGCATGGTCCCTATGGAATCTAGCCAACATACTCACCGAAACGCCTACCGGGCATTTTACCCGATCACAACACGATGGATGGACAACGACCAATATGGCCATATCAACAACGTCACCTACTATGCCTACTTTGATAGCGCCGTAAACCGCTACCTGATAAACGAAGGTGGCCTGGACCCAAGAAATGCAGCGGTAATCGCGTATGTCGTTCATTCAAGCTGTACATACCGCAGCGCCCTCGCCTACCCGGACGATATCGAAGCGGGACTAATGGTAAAGAAGCTTGGCACTAGCTCCGTGTGTTATGGTGTTGGCATATTCAAGAAGGGTGAGGTCGAAGCAGCAGCTTACGGTGAGTTTGTTCACGTATTTGTAGATCGAGCGGCGAACCAATCGGTTCCGATTCCAAGCGCAATCAGGCATTCGCTCGAAAAGCTGGAGGTAAAACAATGAAAATCAAACATAGCTACCCCTACTACTTAGCCAACGAAGCGATATTCGCCAACGAAGACCTGCTCGTTTATGACAAATATACTGGCGAACTAGCGACCAAGGTTCCGCTTGCGACACCCGAAATTCTGGACCGCGCGATACAAGCGGCCAGCGAAGCTGAAGCCCCAATGCGACGTTTACCAGCCTACCGACGTCAGGCCGTACTCGAGCATTGCGTAAAAAGGTTTACCGAGCGTGCCGATGAACTTGCCGATATTCTGTGTATCGAAGCTGGCAAACCCATCAAAGACGCCATTGGCGAAGTAACCCGCTTAATTGATACCTTCAAAATCGCAGCCGAAGAAGCAACCCGTATTTACGGAGAAACGATACCCCTGGATATAAGCGAGCGAGCTGAAGCATACAGCGGAATGACTAAACGCGTACCTATCGGTGCCTGTGCTTTTATCAGCCCGTTTAACTTCCCGCTTAATTTGGCAGCACATAAAATTGCACCGGCAATCGCGGCCGGCTGCCCTTTCGTTCTTAAGCCCGCTAGCCTGACCCCTGTGGGAGCCATATTGATCGGCGAAATTTTAGCTGAGACGGACTTGCCGAAGGGTGCGTTTTCAATTTTGCCTTGCCGCAGGGACAGCGCAGACATGCTCACTGAAGACGACAGGCTAAAACTCCTCAGCTTCACTGGGTCGCCAGATGTCGGTTGGGCACTAAAAGCTAAAGCAGGCAAAAAACCTGTGGTATTGGAACTAGGCGGTAACGCCGCTTGCGTGGTGGATAAAGACTGGGATCTCGACGATGCAGTCCAACGTATTATCATTGGGGCATTTTACCAAAGCGGCCAAAGCTGCATTGGTGTGCAGCGCATATATGTACACTCATCTATCTACGACAACTTCACGAAGCGTTTGGTTGACCATACTGTGGCGCTAAAAAGCGGTGACCCAAAACTTACCGAGACCTTTATCGGACCAATGATTTCCGAAAAAGAAGCGCAACGCCTGGATGGGTGGATTAGTTCTGCAATCGATCGCGGCGGGCGTTTGCTCTGCGGTGGAACACGCCATGGCAACATGCTTGAAGCTACTTTGCTAGAGGGTGTACCCCGCGATGCGGAACTTTACACCGAGGAAGCTTTTGGCCCAGTTGCAGTTCTGGAACCCTTTGACGACTTCGACCAGGTACTCGAAGCTATTAACGATAGCAAGTTCGGCTTGCAAGCCGGAATTTTTACACGCGACCTGTATCAGGCGCAACGCGCGTGGAATGAACTCGAAGTCGGCGGCGTAGTCATAGGAGATGTACCCTCCTGGCGAGTAGACCATATGCCCTATGGGGGCGTTAAGGACAGTGGCCTAGGACGAGAGGGCCTGCGTTGGGCGATTGAAGACATGACGGAGCTTCGCTTGATGGTGATCAGAACGGCAAAATAGCATGAAGGTTTCACTAGGTCTTTATTTTTTTGTTTCTACCACTTACAGGAATTCATTATGCCTAAGGGCTTTATGCATGGCCGCCTAAAACAAGGCGTGTTTTTGCTTATCGGTTTGCTTGTGCTTCTGACACTTATCTGGCCCAGCGCTACATTGCCCAGCCTGATTCCCGACAACCAGCGAACCGTATCTAAGGTTCCTGATTTCACTCACTTTAAAGTCGTAAGCGAAAAGAAGGAGGCCTTTTTCGAGTTTCTTTATCCCTTAGTCGAAGAAGAAAACCTACACATACTCGATATCAGGCGCCACCTTAAACAACTTCACCAAAATCCAAGCTTGAGCAGCGACGAAGTAACGTGGGTGAACCTGCTGAGTAGTGCCTATTTAAAAGAAAGCGAACAAGATCAGACAATAGAGAAGCGTATCGTAAAATTGCTTGGCCATATCGATATTGTTCCGCCTTCAATGGTACTGGCGCAGGCAGCGATTGAATCTGCATGGGGTACGAGTCGCTTTGCCATCAAAGGGAACAACCTGTTCGGCCAGTGGTGCTTTGAGCCAGGTTGCGGTATCGTTCCTGCAAGCCGGACCAAGGGTAAACAACATGAGGTCGCGCGTTTTGCTACAGTTAACGAGTCTGTTAGAGCCTACCTGAATAATCTAAACCGTTTTTCAGCCTATAAAGACTTTCGCAAGACACGCCGCTCATTACGACATAAGCAAACTACCCTGACGGTTTCTCCACTATTACCAGGGCTAAACAAGTACTCAGAACAAGGGGAGCAGTATCTAGCCAAGATCTCCCGTGTAATCAGGCAAAACAAGCTAGAGCGATTTGATAAGCGCTTTACGACGGCGAAGGAAACAAAACTCCGTTAGGCGACTTTAACGCTAAATGTTTTTCGGTGGAAATTTTTACGCGCCGTTGCTATATTTGGGGTCTCTGCGATAAGCGTTAAACCCAAAGAATTGGTATTTTGATATCTAATTCCTTTGCTATCGAGGTACGCTTTTGAAGTCTATTCTTCTATTTGCTGCATTTACGCTAACACTCATGACCCACGTCAGGGCTGAAAACATTGATATAGCAACGGGTGAATACCCCCCGTGGACCTCAGAAACACTGCCCTACGACGGCATTCTTAATCGCTTGGTAAGTGCCGTATTCAGGGAATCTGGGTATACGGTCCAATACCATTACATGCCATGGAACCGAGCTTTGGAAGCAACCAAACAGGGAAAGTACGCCGTCACATCATTCTGGAGCCACACCCCGGAGCGAGAAAAAGATTTTATCGCCAGTTCTCCGTTAAGCAACCTGACATTTTCCTTCTTTTATCGTAATAACCAACCCGCTCCCCAATGGACAAAGCTGGCCGATTTAAAAGACTACCGCATTGGCGCGACAAGGGGATACAGCTACACACCTGAGTTCTGGGAGCTTAACGCAGAAAACAAACTGCGGGTATCAGTTGTTAATAGCGACATCGAAAATTTTAACAGATTACTCGCAGGTAAAATTGACCTCTTCCCGATGTCTTCAGTCGCCGGTAACTATCTACTTTCTAAGCATTTTGAACCAGAACAAAAGAACTTGCTGGGCGTGACTGCTACCACTCTCGATGGTGGTAACGAAGTACTTCTGTTTTCACGAAGCCATCCTCAAGGCGCAAAGTTTGCTGCTGAGTTTGACCG
>JBFJVR010000153.1:0-6563 GCA_041624095.1 Oleiphilaceae bacterium | reverse complement strand
GATGTCAGGGCTGGTTGAAGCCGCTGTTACCATCAGAATGCCTTCGTCTTCGTAAATGTCGGAAGCTGGTTGAGTTGAGCTGGAACAAAGGTGACCGACAACAAAGCTCACTTCGTCATTTACAATTTTGTTTGCAACCGCTACGGCTTGCTTTGGGTCGCAGGCATCATCATAGACAATACCTTCGAGCTTTGAGCCGTTAACGCCACCCGCTTCGTTGATTTTCTCTATCGCCATCTTTGCGCCAATCATTTGCATGTCGCCATACTGGGCAACGGCTCCCGTTACAGGGCCCGCCAGCGCGATTTTGATGGTTTCTGCGTGGGTCATTGCCGTTGCACCCATCAGCAGAACAGAAGCCCCTAAGCTTACTAACCTATTATGTTTTTTCATTTTTTTATCCTGTTTATAAGCGATCAAACGATTTTTTTATGAATGTTAGAAATCTATTCCCGATCAACGAATTCCGCTGTATGTCGCCAGTTAGAAATACGTTAGGGTCGAGGAGGCACAATAGTACAAAGAAACCCCATAACTGAAAAGTGTAGGAGAGAAATTGGGCCCTAATATTGGGCATATGAAAGGTATTTATTCAGGGCTTATAGTTTTTGATTCTATAGCGCTTGCCGTTTTATCACTTTTTACGTTAGTTAGTGGCTCGGCAGGGCGCTCAGGCGGGGAAAGTGGAATCAGCTTGGCATCTCTGATATGTATCTCATACTCTTCGCCATCTTTTTCAACTTGATACATTTTGAGCAGGAGGAAGGCGTAATCTTTAGCAAACCATAGCAGGGTTTGTCGTTTGCTGTCGGCTTCACGCACTTTTTCGACAACGATGCTGTTCATCTTGCCGAGCGCTGTTTCAATGGTTTCTTCGCGTACCACGCGAAAAGACTCTTGTTCGATGCGACCCTTGTGAATTACCTGATAGCTCATTTCGGTTTTGCCCGACTGGATGTCGAGCATAAGTTGCAGTTGGTAGCCGAGCCGGTCAAGTGCGTCAGCAGGTGCCTCGAGCTGCCAGGTATGTTTGTCGTGACGACCATTCACCTGCAACGAGTCCTTTTCAAAGGTGATGCGCTGATTGCGGTCGCGAATGAAAAAGCCCGATAGCTCATAGCTGTAGAGGTGAGGCTGAAGGCTTTCTGCTTGCCAATCGAAGGTGACTGACTCTCTGATGTCAGCTATTCGGGAGTCGACATCAAAGCTGTAGCGCCACTGTTTGTTGTCGAGCTGTTTAAGTTCCCTGATCGCTGTGCCTTTTAGGCTAAGGCCTTTTTCGATTTTCGCTGTATAGCTGGCGGAGTGCGCCGCGAGCTCTATCGCATGGCTGTGCGCAGAGAAGAGGCACAGAACAAATAGAGAAAAGGGGAGTACAGCCAAAACATGCTGGCGTAAACGCGAATGGCTAGACCCTGGCTGGTGGTTTGAGTACACCGTAATCCTCCTTGTTTGCGTTGGCAGCTAGTTGCGAGTTTTAGTTTATCGAGAGCTGTTTCCAACCTTAATGCAGCGTGTTGGGGCTGTCGAGTACTAAACCGCCTGCAGGCATGCTATCGCCATCGAGGAAGGCCTGCTGCTGATTCATTGTAAGCCTTCCCTGAACAAACCATTTTACGGCAATTGGATAGATAACATGTTCCTGTTGTTGCACACGCAAGGCCAATGTTTCAGGCGTGTCCTGGTCTGTCACCGGAACTTTTGCTTGAATGACATTGGGGCCGCTATCGAGTTCTGGGGTAACGAAATGCACGGTTACGCCATGCTCCTTGTCGCCTGCTTCGAGGGCTCTCAGGTGGGTGTTTAGCCCCGGGTACTTGGGTAGTAGCGATGGGTGTATGTTCAGCATTCGGCCTTCGTAGCGCCTGACAAAGTCGGGGGTTAGTATGCGCATAAAGCCCGCAAGTACAACAAGGTCAGGTCGGTACTGCTCAATTTTACGGATCATTGCCGCATCGAAGTGTTCACGGCTTTCATAGCTGCGGTGGTCGACGACCTGGGTTTCTATGTCGGCCTTGCGCGCCCGTTCTAGGCCGTAAGCATCTTCTTTGTTGGATATCACTGCGCCAATGCGGGCGTGAATTTCCTTGCTTTCGACCTGGTCGATGATGGCTTGCAGATTGCTGCCGCTTCCGGAGATCAGTACCACGATGACCGGCACTTTTGCTGCTTCAGACATTTAGTGATCCAAGCCCATTAATTCGACTTGCTCGTCGCCCGGCTGAGCTTGTTCAATGGTGCCGATTCGCCAAGCTGATTCACCCGCGTCGTTCAGGCTTTGTATGGCTTGCTCCGCCATGGCCTGAGGCACACAAATAATCATGCCCACGCCGCAGTTAAAGGTGCGGTACATTTCCTTACTTTCGACATTGCCGGCTGTTTGTAGCCACTTGAATACTTCTGGTAGTTCCCAGCTTTGTGTATCGATCACGGCTTTTGCTGATTCTGGCAGTACGCGAGGGATGTTTTCGAGGAGCCCGCCGCCAGTAATGTGTGAAAGAGCATGCACTGGCATGGCTTTAATCAGTTGCAGTAAGGGCTTGACGTAAATGCGAGTGGGCGCCATCAATGCAGCACCAAGGGTGGTATCGCCCATGCTTTGCTTGAGGTCCGCGTTGGCGACGTCGAGTATTTTGCGGATTAGCGAATAGCCATTGGAATGCGGGCCTGACGACGCAATGCCGATCAGGGCGTCGCCCGGGGCGACTTTAGAGCCATCAATTAACTCTGACTTCTCGGCAATCCCGACACAAAAGCCCGCTAGGTCGTAGTCCTCACCTTCGTACATGCCCGGCATTTCAGCCGTTTCGCCCCCGACCAGCGAGCAGCCAGACTGTGCGCAGCCCTCACCAATTCCCTCTACTACATTAGCGGCTACATCGACGTTTAGTTTTCCTGTCGCGTAGTAATCGAGAAAGAACAGCGGTTCAGCGCCAGCCACGACCAGGTCGTTAACGCACATGGCAACGAGGTCGATGCCAATGGTGTCGTGTTTGCCGAGGTCCATTGCCAGCCTGAGTTTGGTGCCAACGCCATCGGTGCCCGAGATCAGTACCGGCTCGCGAAAGCCCTTGGGCAGTTCAAACAAAGCGCCGAACCCGCCAAGCCCTGCCATTACTTCTGGGCGGCGCGTACGTTTTGCCACACCTTTGATGCGCTCCACCAAAGCGTTACCCGCGTCGATGTCGACTCCGGCGTCTTTATAGCTCAGAGATGGGGATGATGGGTTTTGCGTATTGTCAGTCATGGGGAAGGAAACCTGCGGCCTAGTTCAGTATTTAGGGCGCGAATTCTAGCAGTTGTTGGGGTGGCCGCCAAATTCTCTTTGTAAACAATTATGCTTGGTGTTGGTTCCGGCAAAAGAGGTGCGGACGATTATGCGTATTAGTCAACAGGGCGTCGCAGGTAATCGGTTGTTTTATTCGGGGCGGGCGCATATCATGTCGGGCGAAATCTTATCGAATTTTAGTGGTACTCCTGTTGCTAAAACGTCTCCTTAATAGTGTGTTTTTTACGGCCTGCTTGCTGTGCTTGGCTAGTGCTTCATTTGCTGCGCGCGTGGACGGTCTGTATGCGGCGTCCGTGCCGGTTTCTTCTCAGCAAGGGAAAGACCGCTCGGCGGGCTTCGACGCTGCTTTGCGCGAGGTGCTGGTTAAAATCACCGGCCAGAGGCGGGTGCTTGAGGCTCCGGTTTATCAGTCGCTGTTACCTGCGGAGTCGCTGGTGCAGACCTATAGCTATGCGGAGAATCCCGCGTATGTTCGCTATGTGGAGGAACAAGCTCAACTGGCTTTGTTGTCCGCGGCAGCTGAGCCAGAGTCGGCTGCGGCGGATACAACTGAAGGTGTACGCGGCTCAGTGAATGACGAATCGCTTGGTGAGGCCGATGAAGAGCCCGTGCCGCAACCCTATTTACTGGACGTCTCTTATGCTAAACATGCCCTGGATGCCAAGTTGGCAGAATATTCGGTTCCTGTTTGGGGAGAGGTTAGGCCATCTGTGTTGCTGTGGCTGGTAAGGGATGACGGCGAGCGAAGTCTGGTAGGGAGTTCGGACGAAGCATTTATTGGTGACTTAAAAGATTTGGCCAGCCGTTACGGTCTGCCCTTATATTTCCCGGTGGCAGACCTGCAGGATCAGAGCAGCATCGTGCTCGAGGATTTATGGGGCTTGTTTCCCGGAACAGCAGCACAGGCGGATCTGCGTTATCAACCCGATTTGTCCATTATGATGCGGGTATATCAAAGTCAAAGCGGCTTATGGTCCGCCAACTGGTTGTTACCGCTGGGCAGCGAGTATTTGTCCGGGGAGCGATATGATGCTCCATTGCAAGAGGTGTGGGATGCGCTGGTTTTTACTTTGAGTGAGAGTCTTGCGTCGCGTTATGCTGTATTGCAGTCTTCCAGCGGCAGTAATGGGCACTTCAGGCTGGACATTGAAGGAGTGAAAACCTTCAACGAATTTATTGCTGTGCGCAGCTATCTCAATGGTCTGCCGCCGGTCGCCGCTGCACAACTGGAATGGGTAAGGGGAGAAGTACTTCGTTATGAGCTTTCTCTAAAAGGCACGTTGGCTCAATTTTACGAGTATCTTCAGCTGGATGGCCGCTTGCGCAAGCAAACGCTTACGATCTCTCCCCAGTCTTATGAGCTTGCAGCGCCGTCAGAGCTAAATGCTGAGCCTGATGCGCTGACTGCTGAGTTGCCCGAAGCTAGCTTGCTTAAAACGCAGCCAGATGTTGAGCGTTTCGTCTGGATTAGTGGGGAGTAGAGGCGAGTCTATGATTCCTTGGCACCAGATCCCTAATGTTTTGACCTTGGTTCGTATCGCTCTCATTGTTCCGTTTGCTGTATTTGTTTTTGAGCAAGACTTTGTTGCAGCGCTGGTGGTGTTTTTTATTGCCGGCCTTTCAGACGGAGTTGACGGGTTTCTGGCCCGGCAATTTAACTGGAAGTCCCGCTTTGGCGCTATTGCCGACCCATTGGCTGATAAGCTATTGCTTATTACCGCGTATGTCATGCTTGCGTGGACGCTACACATCCCTGTCTGGTTAACCGCGTTGATTCTCGGGCGCGATCTGATTATCGTCGTCGGTGCGTTGCTGTACCATTATTTTGTAAGTCACTACGAGATCTCACCTTCGTGGGCGGGTAAAACCTGTACGCTGGTGCAGATTGTTTACGTGCTCGCATTGATGATCAAGCTTGCTGAACTACCCATGCCCGATGCGGTTATTTTCCATGGTTTATGGGTTGTGGCTTTGGTGACCGCGTTCAGTGGCGTACATTACGTGTTGAGCTGGTCTCGCAAAGGCTTGCGCCAGCTGAAGCAGGATCATGAGTCGAGTGAAGCAGAGCGATGAGCGCCGAGCCGCAGCCCTTTAAGCTAGGTTCGCAGTTGGTATTGCCGATGCGATTGAGCCAGGATATCGGCTTCGAAAATTTTTACGGAAGTACCAATGAGCGTGCTGCCGCGCTGCTAAAACAAGAGCTAAACCAGGGGAATAGCACCCTGATTTATCTGGCTGGTGGTCGAGATTCCGGAAAGACGCATTTAGCCTCTGCAAGTATGGCCTTGCAGGAAGCTGCAGGACAGCGCTGCTGTTATTGGTCTATGGCCGAGCATGCAGTTGATGGCGAAGATATGCTGACTCTGTTTAGAAGTTTCGAAGATTATGCGTTTGTGGTGATTGAAGCGCTAGATCAATGGCTGATTGACGCTCATCGAGAGACCGCCTTGTTTAATCTGTATAACGTTTTTCTCCATAATGGCAAACGCTTGATGCTGACAGCTAACCAGACGCCCGCCTGTCTCAATTTGACACTGCCAGATTTAAGTTCGCGTCTGTCCTCGGGTCTAACTGTCAGGCTTGAAGCTTTGAACGATGCCGACAAGCAGGTAGTATTGGCGCAGGTGGCAAAGTCAAAAGGTCTGACGCTCGAAGACGAAGTCGCTGCCTATATTATACGGCGTAGCCCACGAAATATGGGCGAGCTGCTCGACGTGCTGGCCAGATTGGACGCTGCGTCAATGATCGAAAAGCGCAAGTTAACGGTTCCTTTTGTCAAACATGTTTTAGCTTGGTAGTTTTGCCAAAGGGCAAGTCGCTTTCTCGTTGTCCAAAAGAGCCAGCTAATAGTTTTTCGCTATGCCACTGCAGCGGTAAGTGCAACTTTAATTCGGTCCTTAAACAGGAGTACGACAATGATCAGAGTGGTTTTTAATCAGAAAGGCGGTGTTGGCAAATCCAGTATTACCTGTAATTTGGCTGCGGTAAGCGCTGCTTCGGGCCGGCGTACCCTGGTTGTGGATCTCGACCCGCAGGGGAACTCAACACATTATCTAATGGGGCAGCCCTCGGCAGAAATGAAAAACAGCGTTGCTGATTTCTTCGAGCAAACATTGTCTTTTAATCTGTTCAATAAGGATGCCTCTGAGTTTACTCATCCCACCCCCTTTGAAAATCTGTCGGTATTTCCGTCGAACCCGGAACTGGATTATCTCGAGCGCAAGCTGGAAGCAAAGCATAAAATATACAAGTTAAAAACGGCGCTGAGAGAGCT
>JBFJVR010000152.1:0-6582 GCA_041624095.1 Oleiphilaceae bacterium | reverse complement strand
GCTCAGAGGTCGGGCTGGCACAGAGCGCAGCCGATGTTTTGGCTGACAAAGGCGTGGCCGTACGTGTTGTATCGATGCCTTCGAGCGACGTGTTTGATCAGCAAAGTGCAGAGTACAAACAAAGTGTTCTACCACTCGAAGTAACGGCGCGTGTTGCCATTGAAGCCGGTATTGCAGACTTCTGGTACAAATATGTTGGCCTCGATGGTCGCATTGTGGGTATGGAATCCTTTGGTGAGTCGGCACCCGCTGCGCTCTTGTTCGAAGAGTTCGGGTTCACTGTTGAGAACATCGTTGCCGTTGCAGGAGAGTTGCTATAGCGGTCAACCAGTTTCGAGCGCTTAAGATGAAATCAGTAAACATGTTGTTGAGCGCGCAGTATGCGCCTAGCCACTTATGACTTTGCGCGTAGCGATTAATGGTTATGGCAGGATCGGGCAGTCGATCCTGCGTGCCCTTTATGAGCATGATTACCGCAAGGATTTGCAGATCGTTGCGATTAATGAACTATCAGACATAGATACCATCGCCTACCTTACACGATATGACACGACGCATGGGCGCTTTCCTCATCGTGTTGAGGTCGTTGACGCACATACCTTGAAAGTTGAGGATGACCTGATCAAGGTGATTAGTGAGACTGAGATTGGCAGCTTGCCTTGGCGCGATATCGGGGTGGATCTGGTGCTTGAATGTACCGGTGTATATGGCTCTCGCGCAGACGCGCAAGGTCACATTGATGCGGGTGGGCAACGTGTGCTGTTTTCGCAACCAGCAGATGCCGATGTCGATGAAACCATCGTCTTTGGTGTGAATCATGAGGTCTTGACGTCGAAACACCGGATCGTCTCAAATGCATCGTGTACGACCAATGCAATTGTCCCGGTCATAAAAGCTATCGATGAGGCTTTCGGCATAGAGCAAGGCACTATGACGACGATACATTCTGCGATGAATGATCAGCCGACTATCGATGCGTATCATCATCACGACTTAAGACGCACTCGCAGCGCGATGCAAAACATGGTGCCGGTAGATACGGCTCTGGCGAAAGGTATAGAGCGTCTATTACCTAAGACCAAAGATCGCTTTACTGCGGTGGCGATGCGTGTACCCACCATCAATGTTTCGGCGATAGATCTGACGGCTTATGTTAGCTGCGACGTCACGGTTGATGTGTTGAACCTCACCCTGAAAAAAGCCGCAGAGCAGGGGTTTTCTGGCGTGATGGCGTACACCGAAGAGCCGCTAGCGTCGAGCGATTTTAACCACGATGCGCACTCGTGCATTGTGGATGGTTCTCAAACCCGTGTGAGTGGGGCTCGGTTGATTAAAGTACTCACTTGGTTCGATAACGAGTGGGCATTTGCGAATCGCATGCTGGATACCGCCAAATATTGGTTGTCGCGGAATTAAGGGCTTAATTACCCATTAGTATTTCCAAATAATTCAAAGTACTAGGGCGAGCCAAGGCGCTTGCCTGGTTAGTAGTAGCTAAGAAGGAGCAAGTATGAACATCATCAAAATGGCTGATCTCGACCTGAACGGAAAGCGCGTGCTGATACGCGAAGACCTGAATGTCCCCATTAAAGACGGAAAAGTCAGCAGTGATGCGCGCATCCGAGCCTCTTTGCCGACGATAAAACTGGCCCTGGAGAAGGGTGCAAAGGTGATGTTGATGTCTCATTTAGGGCGGCCGGTAGAAGGCGAGTATGACGAGGCCTTCTCTTTAAAGCCGGTGGCAGATCATCTTTCTTCCTTGCTTGGCCAGACTGTTGCGTTAGTAAAAGATTGGCAAAAAGGCGTCGAGCTTGCAGAGGGCGAGCTTGTACTGTTCGAAAACGTACGTTTTAACCGCGGTGAAAAAAAGGACGATGAGGGCTTGTCAAAAGCCTACGCAGCGCTGTGCGATGTTTATGTAATGGATGCTTTTGGGACAGCGCATCGTGCGCAGGCTTCGACGCATGGTGTTGGGAAATTTGCGCAGATCGCTTGTGCCGGGCCTCTGCTAGCTGCAGAGCTTGACGCCTTGGAAAAGGCACTGGATAAGCCTGCGCGCCCTTTGGTTGCGATCGTCGGTGGTTCTAAAGTCTCGACAAAATTGACTGTACTGGAGGCCTTGAGTGAGAAGGTTGATCAGCTGATTGTTGGAGGAGGGATTGCGAACACCTTTCTTGCGGCAGCGGGGCATGGTGTAGGAAAGTCCCTGTGTGAGCACGAGTTGGTTGGCGCAGCGAAAAAACTCGCCGCGAAGACGCATATCCCGATTCCTGTAGATGTTGTTGTGGGTAAAGAATTTTCAGAACAGGCGGCCGCGACCTTAAAGAGTGTGGCCGAGGTAGAGGCAGAAGATATGATTTTTGATATCGGCCCTCAAACAGCCGCTGAGTTGTCAGCGATTATTGCCAAGGCGGGTACGGTTATCTGGAATGGCCCGGTCGGTGTTTTCGAATTTGACCAGTTTGGCGAGGGCACTAAAGTCATCTCTGAAGCGATTGCCAACAGCCCCGCTTTCTCGATTGCGGGTGGTGGTGACACGCTCGCTGCGGTTGATAAATATGACATAGCTGATAGGGTTTCTTACATCTCGACTGGTGGTGGTGCATTTTTGGAATTTGTTGAGGGGAAGGATTTGCCTGCGGTGGTCATGCTTATAGAGAGAGCAAGCGGACAATAAGATTATTGCACTGGGTATCTATAGCGATATTAGTGCAAGTACTATCATTTGGTTTTAAGGCTTTGAAGACAGGAGAAAAGAAATGGCACTAATCAGTATGCGACAGTTACTGGATCACGCCGCAGAGTTTGGCTACGGTGTTCCCGCGTTTAATGTAAATAACCTAGAGCAGATGCGGGCAATTATGGAGGCGGCTGACGAAACCAACAGTCCAGTTATTGTGCAAGCCTCTGCGGGCGCAAGAAAGTATGCTGGCGCTCCGTTTTTACGTCATCTAATCCTCGCGGCGATTGAAGAGTTCCCGCATATTCCTGTTGTTATGCATCAGGATCACGGCACCTCGCCAGCTGTCTGCCAACGCTCTATTCAGCTTGGTTTTTCATCGGTGATGATGGACGGTTCTCTTGGTGAGGATGGCAAAACTCCAACGGATTACGAGTATAACGTTGACGTCACCAAGCGAACTGTAGAAATGGCGCATGCCTGCGGCGTATCCGTAGAAGGAGAGTTAGGCTGTCTGGGAAGTTTGGAGACAGGGCAAGCCGGTGAAGAAGATGGTATCGGCGCCGAAGGCATACTTAGTCATGATCAAATGTTGACAGATCCTGAAGAGGCTGCGGACTTCGTAGCCAAAACCTCTGTAGATGCCCTGGCAATTGCATGTGGCACCAGCCACGGTGCGTATAAATTTACCCGTCCGCCTACAGGCGATATATTGGCTATTGACCGCATTAAGGCGATCCACGAGCGTATTCCCAATACGCATTTGGTGATGCATGGCTCATCGTCTGTGCCTCAGGAATGGTTGGCTGTCATCAACGAATATGGCGGAGAGATTCCTGAAACTTACGGCGTGCCAGTCGAGCAGATCTGTGAAGGCATTAAGCATGGCGTACGTAAAGTCAATATTGATACCGATTTGCGCTTGGCTTCGACCGGTGCCGTACGACGCTTTATGGCGCAAAATCCTGCCGAGTTTGACCCACGCAAATACCTCGCCGAAACGGTTAAGGCCATGAAGGATATCGTCATCGCACGCTACAATGCATTTGGCACTTCAGGCAATGCAGATAAAATCAAGCCGATAAGCCTCGAAGGAATGTTTGAAAAGTACCAGGCGGGCAAGCTATAGGGCAGGTTTTGCAGGCTCGCAGAAAAGGACGATTGGTATCGTCCTTTTTTGTTTTTAGAGTCAAACTTTTGCACTTCTGGTGTGCTTCAAGTACATGATGCGTAAGAAAATTACCTTAAGCTGATAAGCGTCGCACACATTTGCGATCTGGCAATAGTTGCCAGCCTTTAGCTATGTTATAAATCTAGCCTAACTATAACTATCTCAACGACCTATCAAAGACACGGAGATCAGATGCATTTTCAAAGGCTGAGACTTTTGTTAGTTGTCGCACTTTGCGCGGGGCTGTTGACGGCTTGTGATAGTGGCGAAAAGGATGGGCGGCCTGATGAAAAGTCCAAAGATAATATCCCCCCAGAAGTCCAGTCCAGATACCCGGACTCTGATGAGCAAAGGATAGAACCAGACGACGAAATCCGAATAGTGTTTAATGAACTCATGGATGAGACCTCGTTGACAACAGATAGCGGCATTCAACTGTATTCGGGTGAAGAAGATGCCAGTGAAGGCTTAATGGTTGAAGAGCGGGAGCAAACACTGCTCATCGACACTATTGTGGGGCTGAAAGAAAACCCGGAATCGGGAGAGTTAGAGGATACGGACTTCACCCGTGTGACAATTACGCCGGCATCCGGTCGATTTTCGCTCGACACCCCATATACCTTGAAAGTACTTTCGACGGTTAAGGACCGTTCTGAGATTGCGAGCGTGCACCCGATTACCGGCCGCAATACGACGGGTAACTTTGTAGCACGAGACGTATCAGTGATCTTCACCGTCGAAGATGGTGCGTTTAACGTCAACAGAACAAAGGTAATCGACTTTGCAAGCAGTGCTGACAGTTCAGCGCTGCCTTCGTCATTTGATCATCAGTTAGCAAGTAATCGTAATGGTCTCACCGTGATGGTTTGGCGCTCGGTGATCGATGGCAGATCGCTTATTAAGGCAAGCCGTTTTATCACTGAGACAAAGACCTGGGCATTACTGGGTGATGCCTCGGTATCTTCGGAGTTCAATGCAGAAGTCCTGAGCGATTATGCTGATACCTCGGCTTTCACTCCCAAAGTAGCCGTTAATGATCAGGGGCAAGCTATTGCTGTGTGGCATCAGGCTGCTAGCCCAGGTGCCGAAAGCTCGGTTTGGGCAAATATATTCGATGGTCAGGTGTGGCTAGGAGCCCAGCGGATCAGTGCTCAAGCCAGCGGTTTTGGTACGAGTGAAGTTGAAGCGGTGATAGCTCAGTCCGGCATCATTACCGTCGCTTGGCGCGAAGCAGTGCCAGGCACTGATCCTAATGGCCAATATTCGGCGATTGTCACTCATCGTTTTGTTCCTTCATCCGGAGACTTGGCCAGTGGTGAGTGGGAGCCCTCCTACTACCGTACAGCGATAGCGGATGAGATTTCAGCATCTCCTCGGCTAGTCGCCCGGAGAGACGGGGTTGTGGTGATGTCATGGGTACAGGCATTGGCGGGTAACAAGCAGCTTTATACCGCGCGCTTTTTGCCTGCCACAGGGTGGACTGAGCCCAAGTTAATCAGCTCCGGCTCGTCAACAGATATTGTCGACCCATTGTTAGCGCTCAGCCCGAGTAATGATGGTTTTACAGCGTGGCGTCAATTTGATGGTACGCGTTACAATTTGTGGTTGGCCAGCTATGTTTCAGGTGCATGGCGGCCCGCAATACTGTTAGAGAACGATGACCGTGGCGACGTAAATTCGCTTAGCTTGGTGGCAGGCCATGATGGTCAGGCTATTGTGAGCTGGGTTCAGAGTAGCGGTACTACGCAACGGCTGCTTGGTAAGGTCTATGATACGCGTTTAGGCTGGCATGAGACTGAAGAGCTTAGCAGGATCACCAACGGCGTGCTACTGGCCCCAAATGTGGCGATTGATCGCGAAGGCAATGGACTTGTTGTTTGGCAGAATGGCACAAACTTATCGCGCGTTCATGCTGCACGCTATTCTGAGCTTAGTGGTTGGAAAACAAGCAAGCTTATTGAGAATCTGGGTGCTGGTGGCACTGGGCCGCTCGTTAGACCTCTGCTTGAAGATGGAAGAATGATTGTGGTTTGGAAGCATTTTGACGGTGCCAGACACCGCTTGGCTTATAACCTATTTAAGGATGCACCGTAATACGCGGTGCCTTCGGCTTGCCTCAAAATCGTGGTTTTGGAGACGCCTAAAGTACTTGCTGAACCAGAAAACCTACCATAATGCCGCATATCGACGTGGCGATAATAATATCTATAACAGTAAGTGGCTTAGAGTCCGTTTTCATCGTAAAGTCTCTCTTCAGGATCCAAATAGTGAAGCCCAATTGTAACGAATCTTTTCTAAACTGTTACCTTTGTAATTTTAAACATTGTAAAACCTCAGGGTTTGTGACGAGCAGAGTACAATAAATCATTATGAGTTGGGATAGAGACAAACTGTTGATGGAGTTGAACGCCTTTACGTTTAACAAGCGTTTCAAGCTCGGTCAGGAAGCATTGCGCTACCTTTCGTTCTATCACGCCAATCTGAAAGACGAGATAGAGGGCTTGGACCAACGTATGGGTTGGGTGGATAGCGATGAGTTTCGCATCGTTATGCAGACGTATTGCCCACCACAGCCTCGCGCGACGGTGTTTATCTTTCATGGGTATTTTGATCATGCAGGGATATATCAGCATCTGATACGTTTCTTGGTAAACGCGGGTTACGCGGTTGTGATTTATGATATGCCGGGGCATGGGCTGTCCAGTGGGCGTCCCACGGCGATTAATAGCTT
>JBFJVR010000151.1:0-6600 GCA_041624095.1 Oleiphilaceae bacterium | reverse complement strand
GTGGGTTCTTCGGTTTTTTCCTGACTGCTGTCGTCATCTTCTTCAGCCATACTAACTTACCTTTATGCCCGTTGAAGTGCGCGAAGAAACTCATAGGTTTCTTCACTTAGTTTTTGAAACTGCGGGAGCAACTCACCGGTACTCACCCATAAAATAAACAAACCAAAAATCATCGCGATGGGAAAGCCCAGCGAAAAGACATTCATCTGTGGCGCTGCTCTGGTCATAATGCCAAACGACAAGTTTACTATCAGCACGGAAGTAATCGCTGGAAGCGCTAACAACATTGCCGAAGCAAACAACCAGTTTATACGCATGATCACCTCCCAGAGTATGTCTTTGCCAATACCCGAGGGCCCGATAATTGAGCTAGAAATAGGCCAAGAGCGAAAACTTTCGACAATCACTTCTATCATCACCAAATGGCCATTCATCGCCAGGAACATCAGCGTCACAGCGATCAGAAATATCTGTGATAGAACCGCCACGTTCACCCCGTTTGAAGGGTCAACCATCGAAGCGAAGCCAAGGCCCATTTGCATTGCGATCATCTGCCCGGCAACCACGAACAACTGCATCATCAAAACAAATACAAAACCCAGCAGAGTGCCGATTAGTATCTGCTGTAAGGTCACCAATGCGGCTTGCAGCGACAAAGCATCAATTTCGGGAACAGGACCGACCAACGGCGCAACAGAAACGGTGACCACAATCGATAAACCAAGCCTCACTCTCATGGGCACCAGCTGCGTACCAATAATCGGGATCACCATAAAAAAGCTGGCGATGCGAAACAGTGGCCAAAGAAAAGCCCCTAACCAGGCCCCTATTTGGGCGTCGGTAAAGATCATTTCGTCAACCGATTAACATGGGAATATTACGGATCAGGTTTTCGGAGAAGTCGATGATTTTTTGCATCATGTACGGGCCTGCCGCAATAATGACTACCAAGGTCACCAACAGTCTGGGTAAAAAACTCAACGTCTGTTCGTTAATCTGGGTCGCGGCTTGAAACACACTCACGATTAAGCCTACCACCAAGCCCGGCATCAATATGAGACCGACCAATGTCAGAATGATAAAGACTGCTTCGCGCACAATATCTAAGGCAACTTCAGGGGTCATACTCCGTCCTCCTCGGCGTTGCTAAACACCAAAACTGGCGGCCAGGGTGCCAATGATCAAGGCCCAACCATCAATCAGTACAAAAAACATAATTTTGAAGGGCAAGGAAATAATAATAGGCGATAACATCATCATCCCCATTGCCATTAATACACTGGCAACCACCATGTCGATAATCAGGAAGGGCAAAAACAGCATAAAGCCTATTTGAAAAGCGGTCTTCAGCTCACTGGTGACAAAGGCCGGCATCAACACCCAAAAGGATACTGTTTCGGGGGAGTCGTATTCAACTCCCGAAATTCTGACAAACAACGCTAGGTCATCTTCTCGCGTTTGTCCCAACATAAAATCACGGAAGGGTTCACTAGCCTGCTTTACCGCTTCTAGCGGTTGAAGCTGTTCATTCATATAGGGCTGAATCGCCTGCTGGTTAACTTTCTCCAACACTGGCGACATAATAAAAATTGTCAGAAAAAGCGATAGCCCCAATATAATCTGGTTAGATGGCGTCTGCTGCAGACCGAGCGCCTGTCTAAGTATTGCGAATACCACGATAATCCTCGTAAACGAGGTCATCATCATCAGCATGGCAGGCAAAAATGTCAGCGCCGTCATCAGCGCCAGTATTTGCAAGGTCACCGAATAAGACTGACTGCCATCTTCGTTGGTAACTAACTGCAACGCAGGTATGCCAGGGTCCGCGGCGAGCGCCGTGCCGCCAAGTAACATAAGAATAAACGAGTAGAAGAGTCGGTTAAGGGTCATGAAGCAGATTCACTCGACTTGCTTGGTTCAGGCTCAGGCTGCCCCATCGCCACCTTGAGTTTTTTAATAAAGTCGGGCTTGGGTACCTTCCCTGAGGCAATCACCGGCTCGCTAAACGTATGCAGATGATTAATATGCTGAGTGGTCACACCCAAGAGAAACTGCTGCCCGTTAACATCAATTAACGCTACTTTTTCTCGGGCACCGACAGGCAAGGCAGCAATCACACGCATCTCGCGTCCGCCGAGCGTATTCAAACCACCGAAACGGCGAACAGCCCAAGCCATAAATAAAATTAGCGCCAGGATTGCAATGAGAGTAAGCACCACTAATGGCCAATTGGACACCTTGCTGACAGTGATTTTTTCAGCGCGGGCATTGGTGCGGGTACCATCAGACAAAAGTTTATTTTCAGCAGGTGTCGGACTCGTTGTCGTCTCTGCTGCTAAATCGCTTGCTGCCGATGGTTGGTCATTTTCTGCTGGTTTGTCGCCGTATTGCGTAATCGCTATAGCTTCTGAGTCTTGAGTCATCGATGCTACAGGCTTGCCTTCGGAAGCAGTCTCTATTGCGGGCTCAGCGCCGACAAGCGCTGGCGCCAACAACATGCTGAATAATAATACCGCTGCACAAACCCGCCGTATTGCCGCCAGTAAACACACTAGCCTAACCGCCTGATTCTCTCAGACGGGCTCACCACATCGGTCAACCGGATACCAAATTTCTCGTTTACCATGACCACTTCACCATGCGCGATCAACGTGCCATTTACCAACACATCGAGTGGCTCGCCAGCCAATCGGTCAAGCTCAATAACCGAGCCCTGATTTAACTGCAATAAATTACGAATCGGAATAGAGGTATTCCCCACCTCCATCGAGATGGTAACCGGTATATCGAGAATGACGTCTAGATCTGGCGTCTTGCCTGCCGAGCCAAACCCCGGAGTAGCTTGTGCAGGTGCAGAATCAAACGACTCGAGAGGAGCCGATTGAATATCGCCACTATCACCGCCCATGGACTCGGCCTCTGCCATCGCAGCTGCCCATTCATCTTCTGCGCCGGACTCACCGCCTTCGGCGTCTCCGGACTCCTCCATCGCCGCTTCCCATTCCGAGGCGAGTTTCTCGTCCTCATTTTGCTCTTCTGGTGGCACGTCGTTGTCACTCATCGTCTTCTACCATACCTGTGATAAAATTGGGGCGTTCAATCCGCTCGTTAATCTTCAATGCCAGTGAGCCATCCTTCTGACCCAGCTGTGCAGTAAACATCGGCACCTTGTTGGCCGTCATTGTCACGCTATCGGGCAATTCGATTGGAATCACATCGCCTGGTTTAAGGTTAGATACCTCACGCAGCGAAATGCGATTCTCCAGTACCGTGGCATTGATCGGTACCCGAGCCTCTAACAAATCCTTTTTGATGGTATTCATCCAGCGCTCGTCAACGTCATCGACATCGCTCTGCACCCCTGCATCCAGTAATTCGCGTATCGGCTCAATGGTCGAATACGGAATCGCCATGTGCAGGTCTCCCCCACCACCATCTAGTTCGATGTGAAAAGTACAGATCACCACTACTTCACTAGGGCTAACAATGTTGGCCATCGAGGGGTTAACTTCGGAATTGATGTACTCAAAATCGACTTTAAAGACCGCATTCCACGCTTCTTTCATGTCAATAAATATTTGTTCCAGAACCATTTGTACGACGCGGTTCTCGGTCGGCGTAAATTCACGGCCTTCAATCTTCGCGTGTCGCCCATCACCACCAAAGAAGTTGTCTACCAATTTAAATACCAACTTTGCATCGAAGATAAACAAGCCTGCACCACGAAGCGGTCTGATTTTCACGATATTAAGACTGGTGGGTACGTAGAGAGTATGAATATACTCGCCAAACTTCATGATCTGAACGCCGCCTGTTGATACATCGGCGTTACGGCGGAGCAAGTTGAACAGGCTGATACGCGTATAACGGGCAAAACGCTCATTAATCATTTCGAGGGTCGGCATTCTCCCGCGAACGATCCGATCCTGGCTCGCCAGGTCATAGGAACGGACACCTTCCTCATCAATGTCTTCATCGGTATCAATATCACCGTCGTCAACACCGTGTAATAAGGCATCTATCTCGTCTTGCGATAGTAAGTCCTGCACTAAATCACCCTGTTAGGTATCATAAATTCGGCCCGTCACTTAGGTATTACTGCAATACAAAGTTGGTGAAGAATACGTTTTCTAATGCACCAGCGCCTTCCGCTTCGAGAACACCATTAATTACCGACAGTGTCAGCTCTTGCAGTGCGCGCTTTCCGGCATCTGTTTGAATCGCATCAAAGTCTTGCCCACCATAAGCATTAATGACTTTGGAGCGGATCAGGGGCATATGATGCTCAAGATCAGTGAAAACGTTTTCGTCCCGCGACGAAACAGCAACATGCACCTGCATGTAACGCTGCCGGCCGCCCACGTTGAAGGTGATCAGAAAAGCTGGCGTCAGGTTGTGGTACACCGCCGGACCTTTAGGCACTTCGACTTCCTCTGCGACTTCCTCAGCCGTTGAGGAGTCATCACCGCCCAATAACATCAGCGTTACGCCAACCGAAGCAGCAATTGCAACCAGCACGATTATCGCAACAATGATAATGCCCTTTTTGCTACTTTTGCCTTCGCCTTCTTCTTGATTATCTTCTGCTTTACTCTCTTCTTCTGCCACGCCAATTTCCCGTCGTTTTAACTTAACATTCGAAGCCTAACCAGACTCCAGCAAACAATATGCCAACAAAGCGTTCAACACTCCTCAAAAGCAGCTCAAAAACAGCTTTGCAGACAAGTGTTTATCTTTGTTTTCTTAGTTTAATTCGAGTACAAGTTTAGCGTAAAAGGACGATTAGCGCGTGGGCTTTTGATAATTTTAGTACTAAAAAAGAGTGCGCCTCGAAAGGCGCTAGCGAAAGAGGACTGCGAGCGGAGCTCGCCGCTTAGACGAAGTAATCGACGATATTTTCACTGGTTTTGTCTATGAGCTGCGTAACAGCGACTTGTTCAGCATCTTCTTGCTCCGCTGCATCAGCTCCAGGTGCTGTACCACCGCCTTGTTTCGCACCATCACCTGACGCGTACTGCTGATCCTGTCTACCCGCATCAACATTCACTTCAGATAAATCGACACCTTCTGCACTCATCATTTCGCGTAGGCGGTGAACATTACTTTCTAGCATTTCCCGCACACTGGCGCTTTGCACATTAAAGGTGACCGAAGCCTGATCATTCTGGATACTGATCTTAACATCAACTGGGCCTAGCTCAGCGGGATTAAGGTGTATTTCGGCAGAGCGGATATTTCTCCCACTCAGCCAAACAATTTTCTGCCCCATTTCATCTGACCACTCCGGGTCACCAACGGGCAAGCTTAAACCTGTTGCATAAGGTCGTTCGATATTACCCGGAATACGCGCTTGCACATCTACGTTCCGGTTTACCGCTGCACTTTCTAGCGGTTTAAGCGTAACAAGTTCATCTAAACCAGCTGAGGCATCAGCTGCAGAACCTTGCTTCAGGGTGTCAAAAAAAGCACTGAACTGGTGATCCGACTCACTGCGAAATACCGCCGCAGGGGGCAAACCCGTCGCATCGACTACTGTGCCATAACTTGCATTGGCTCCCCCAAACTGCAAGCTGGTCGAGTTATCACCACTTGGCAGCGTATTCAATTGTAAGGAAGTAGATAAAGAAGGTACGGACTGCTCAGCGGCGCGCTTAAGCTCACCCTTACCCGAAAAAAGTGGAGTAAGAGCAGCAGGCGCTAAAAGAGAAGCTGAATAGGAAGCTAAGCCCGGATTACTCTTCCCGCCATCATACGCAGCATTTTGCACACCAGTGTCGATAAGGTTCATCGCACGGGATAACAAGCCACTTGGGATACCAGGCTCCTGGCGCACTTGGGAGGCGGAAGGCTCCGCGGGCAAATCTTTTGACAGTGCCTCCAGCATGCCGTTCATTCCACCTAAAAGCGCATGCAGCGAATTGAGCTGAGCGGGAGTCTCCAAAGCGCTCTGCTCTTCATTAGCTTTGAATCCACCCTGCTCTCGCAGCCAAGCCAAGGTGCCATTCACTGCATCCTGACCGTCAAGTTGGGCGATATCAGACGGCAAGGTCACACCGTTTTGTGCGGCAAACTCGGTCAATAGTTGCCCATCACTTAAGCCTTCGCCAGCTTCACTGTCGGCAAAGCTCATGAACTGATGCAGCAGGGACTCAGGAGTGATCGTAGTATCTGCTGCATTACTATTGCGTGCACTTTGACTCAATGTCGCTGAGTTCAATAGACCTGAAAACAAGCCGCTGGGCGCAGTGTTTGCGGGCATACCGAGACCTGGAGCGACGGAATTCACCCCTGCCGTTTCGGTCACTGAATTCGAAGCCGAAGACAAGGAAATAGGAAACAACGCTAGCTGCTGCATGACAAACTGACCTTATATTGAGCCAAACAAACGCAGTTTTTTGCATCACTGCGGTTATATATGACTATGTCAAAGCCAAAAACGGGCCAACTATTTATCCGACATAAGTGAGGGGTTATCTGTCGCGATTATATGACTGCATCACTGTGCCGGAAAAAACACATAATCAAGAGGTACTTAAGGTACTTAAGCAAGATACCTACCAGCCATTAGCTAATTCAGCGCTCGCAAAGAAGCCCGGCTAC